>NZ_JBEOMB010000038.1:0-106937 GCF_046000175.1 Rhodoplanes sp. SY1 | reverse complement strand
GGCTCGGGGTCCATTTCAGCGGCCCCTGGGCCCCGGTTCTGCGGCACAACAGGCCTGCGGCCTGCAGCGCCTTGTCCGGGGCAGGCGGCGGCATACTGGGATCCTATAAAATCCGATCCGATCACCCGACCGCCGCCGGCTCGGCGGCGAAGAACGGGAACGGCCCCGGCGCGCGCTGCACATAGGCCTGGTGGGTGACGAGGCCGGTGCCCTCGATCCATTTGTGCAGCAGGAAGGCCGGCGGCTCGAGCACGAAGTCGGAGGCCGCGTCCGGCGTCAGCGTCAGCGTCACCTGATGGGCGACCGACGGCGCGATCTGGCAGATGGTGCCGGCCCAGCGCACCGCCACGGGCCGGTGATGATGCCCGGTGATCACCCGCTCGACCTGCGGGTTCGCCGCGACGATCGCGGCGAGATGGTCGGCGCCGTCGAGCAGGCGGATGCGGTCCATGTGGCCGATGCCGCAGACGAACGGCGGATGGTGCACGGCGACGATCGTGGGCACCTCGGGCGCGTCGCCGAGCGCGTCGGCCAGGAACGTGAGCGACTCCGGCTCCAGTCGGCCGGCGCCGTGGCCCTCCCACAGGCTGTCGAGCCCGACGAGCCGCACCGGCCGCGTCTCCACCACGAAGTCGAGCCGGCCCTCCGCCGGCAGGTAGCCCTTCGGCCCGAACGCCGCCCGCATCATGGCGCGGCGGTCGTGATTGCCGGCGATGCAGTAGACCGGCATCGGCAGCCGATCGAAGAGAGCCGTGAGAATCCCGTACTCCTCCGGCATCCCGGCGTCGGTGAGATCGCCCGTGACGATCACGAGGTCCGGCGCCGGCTGCAGCCGCGCGAGCGCGTGGACGGCCTGCTCGGCATAGGCGTTGGTCTCGGAGACACCGTAGGCGAGCACGCCGGCGGGCCGGACATGGAGGTCGGAGATTTGGGCGATCAACATGCGTCGGGTCTCGGGCTGGGGCAGGTGGAATCAGCGCCAGCGCGAGGCCCGGGATGGCCGGCGGCAGCGTGACGATCTCCTCGACGATGCGGGCGAGCCTGCCGCCGCGCCGCACAAGCGCATAGGCTTTCACCAGCCCCCTAGCGAGGCTGCATGACAGCGACGCGACAGGCCGGCGGAGAGCGGCGCGCGACGTCGGTGACGACGTCGGTCGCTCCGTGGTCTCGACCAGCGACGCCTGTGCGTTCAGGCCCAGGCGTGCAGCAGATAGGCGCGGACGAAGTCGAGGACGCCGGGGCCGAGATCGGCCGGGCCGTGGACGGCGACGACCCGGGCAAGCTCCGGGTCCGCCTCGGCGGCGATGTGGGCGCGGGCCGTCTCGCACAGCGCGGCGGCCGGAACACGCGCCTCAAGCCGGCGGATGACGGCGAGCAGCCGCCCGGCCGGCACCAGGGCCCACGGGCCGGCCGTGTAGGCCTCGCTGCCGATGCCGGTCTCCTCCTGCATTTCACGCGCGATGCTGCCGGCGAAGTCGACGATGCCGTCGCGCGCGTCGCTCGGGTCCGGCGTGCCGCAGGGAAAGTAGATCTTGCCCTGGTTCGCCGTGCCCGACGCCATCTCGCCGAGCAGGAAGCCGCCGTCGCGGCCGCGCAGCGCCCCCATGGCGAAGGCGTTGGTCACGCCCGTGTCCGGCCAGCCCCAGTCGCGCCACGCCATGAAGCTCGCATAGTCGGTCTCGAACAGGCGCGCCCGCAGCGTGCCGTCGTCGACGGCCCAGTCGCGCACGAGAAGGATACGGCCGTTCCAGACATGCGGCAGGCGGCGCCGGAGCGCGTCGAAATGCGCGTCGATCTCGGCGCGCCGCGCGGCCGCGAACGGCCAGTCGAACGGCTCCAGCCGGAGGTCTAGGGCTTCGATCGGAATCACGTCGAGGTCGTTCACGGCCGTCCGGTCCTGCGACGCCTTCATCATGAGCTGCCCCCGCGCCCCTCGTGATCAGACGAGGAGGCGCCCCTCGCTCATCACCACAGCGTCGCCGCCGATCGCGGCCGTGACGAGCGCGCCGCCTCGCAACACCAGCGACACCATGATCAGGCTCGGGCGGCCCATCTCGAAACCCTGCTCGATCACCAGCGTGTGGGTGCCGTCGGGAAGCCCGTCGTGGCGCGCCACCGCGCCGGCGAAGGCCGCGACCGCGGCGCCGGTCGCCGGGTCCTCGGCGATGCCGAGGCTCGGGGCGAACATGCGGGCATGGAAGGCACGGCCCGGCACGGCCGTCTCGCGGCTGAACACGAAGGCGGCCGGATGCCCCTGCGTGCCGAAGGCCGCCGCCCAGTGGCGCATGTCGGGCGTCGCGCGGGCGACCGCGTCGCGGCTGGCGAGCGGCACCAGCGTGAAGGCGACGCCGGCCGACCAGTCCGCCGGCGCGAAGCCGTCGAAGCCGATTTCGCCCGCGGCGAGGCCGAGCGCCGCCGCGATCGTCGCGGCGTCGCGCGTGCCGGCGACCGCCTCGGGCAGCCGTGGCAGGTCGAAGCGCGCCGTGCCGCGCTCGTCGTCTCGTGGCGTCACCGTGCAGCGCACCGGGCCGACGCCCTCCTCCACCACGATCTCGCGTGGCGCCGTGCCGCCGTCGAGGCGTGCGAGCAGCACCGCGGTGCCGATCGTCGGATGGCCGGCGAAGGGCAGTTCGCGGGCCGGCGTGAAGATGCGCAGCCGCGCGCGATTCACCGGATCGTCCGGCGGCAGCACGAACACGGTCTCGGACAGCGCGAACTCTTTCGCGATGGCTTGCATCGCGGCGGCGTCGAGCCCGTCGGCGTCGAGCACGACGGCGAGCGGATTGCCGGCGAATTTTTTCGCCGTGAACACGTCGAGGGTGACGAAGCGGCGGGCCATGCCGGTCACACCGGCTCGGGCGTGAAGACGCGCGAGGGTGTCACGAACTCGTCCTGGGCCGCGACCGTGAGGATCTCGCGGGAGCCTGCCGCGACCGTGCGCTTCAACAGCCCGAAGATCGACGAGCCGGCACGCGAGAGCGCCTCGGCGGTCGAGCCGGTCGACATGTAATGGAAGAAGAACAGCGCCGCGATGGCGTCGCCGGCGCCGTTGATCGCGATGTCGAGCTTCTCGGTGCGCAGGCGGAAACGGCCGTCCGGACCCGAGGCGAGCAGATCGATGGCGTCGGCCGGCGTCTCGTCGGTGTGCAGCGAGGTGACCAGGATCACCTTCGGCCCGAGCAGATGGACGATGTCGACCGCCTTCACGGCGTCGGCGAGCGTGCCGGTCGTGCGGTCGGCCAGATACTCGAGCTCGAACTGGTTGGGCGTGATGATGTCGGCGGCCGGCACGGCGCGCGCCCGCATGAACTCGGGGATGCCGGGCCGCACGAAGACGCCGCGGCCGACGTCGCCGATCACCGGGTCGCAGCAGTAGCGCGCCTTGGGGTTGGCGGCCCGCACCTTGCCGACCGCCTCGAGGATCGCCTCGCCGATGTCGGCGCCGCCCATGTAGCCGGACAGCACGCCGTCGCAAGCGGTGAGCGCGCCGCGCTCGGCGATGCCCTCCAGCAATTCGCCAATCATGCCACCGTCGAAGACGCGGCCCTTCCAGGCGCCGTAGCCGGTGTGGTTGGAGAACTGCACCGTGTGGATCGGCCACACCTCGCAGCCGAGCCGCTGCAGCGGGAACACGGCGGAGGCGTTGCCGACATGGCCGTAGGCGACGTGCGACTGGATCGACAGGATGTTCATGGGCATGACGTTGGCGGGGGTGCGTCGGAGCGGTCCGGAACCCCTACAGCCTGCGGCGGCGCGGCGCAAATCCCTTCCCGGCGGGCGCGCTCACGCGCGCTTGCGGGTCGGCACCATCAGGATGGCGAGGCCGACGAGCACCAGGGCCATGCCGGCGAGGCGCAGCGGGCCGAAGGTCTCGCCGAACACGAGGCTCGACGAGATCGCACCGATGAACGGCACCAGCAGCGCGAATGGCGCGATGGTGGCGACGCCGTAGCGGCGCAGCAGCGCGCCCCACGCCGCGAAGGCGATCGTCGTGCCGGCAAAGGCGAGATAGAGCACCGCCACCCAGGCGATCCACGGCGCCGCGACCAGGCTCTGCCCGACCGCGGTCGGGCCTTCGAGCGTGAGCGCCAGCGCCAGGCACGGCAGCGGCGGCACGAGACTCAGCCAGGACATCAGAGCCACCATGTCGTTCTGTCCCGCCTTGCGCAGCAGCAGGTTGCCGACCGCGAAGCTGAGCGGCGAGCCGAGCATCAACAGGAGCGCCCACACGTCGAACTCCTGCCCCACCGTGCCACCGATGCAGGCGAGGCCGGCGGCCGCGACGACGAGCGACACGGTCTGTCGGCTGGTCGGATACTGGTGGTAGATCGCGGCGGCGAGCGCCACCGTGAACATCGACTGGGTCTGCAGGATCACGGCGGCGAGACCGGGCGGCACGCCATGCGTGATGCCGAGAAACAGGAACATGAACTGGCCGACGAACAACGTCAGCCCGATCGCGACGGTCGGGCCGAGCGCGATCCTCGGCCGCGGTACCACCAGGAGCGGCAGCGCCGAGGTCGAGAAGCGCAGCGTCGTGAGCACGAGCGGCGAGAAGCTGTCGAGCCCGAGCTTGGTGAAGACGAAGGCGACGCCCCAGATGCCGGCGACGAGGAGCGCCAGCAGCGTGTGCGGGACGGTGAGACGGGGGGCGTACATTCCGGGGCGTGCCGTCCGGGCCTGCGGTCCGGGCGCTGGCGCACGGACGCTCGGGGGGTGCTCCGGCCGCGGGCCGCAGCCCCTCCACCCGGACGCCGCGCGGCTCGCGCGGCCGCCCCGGTCTCCCCCGTGACGGCGGCGAGGTCAAGTGGACGCCGTCCCGATCTCCGCTCATGCCCGCGGAAGCGGGCATCCAGGGGCGGCATACCGTGGCACCCCTGGGTCCCCGCCTTCGCGGGGACGAGCGGACGAAAACGGCTCACATCGTGCCGGCGGCCTTCTTCACGAAGCGATCGTCGAAGGTGCGCTTCAGGTCGATCTTGGCGGTCTTCATGTCCTCGTCGAACTGCACCAGCATGTCGAGGGCGTTCTGCATGCCCTTCTCCGGGATGATGCCGGTCGTCGAGTACATCGGCTTGGACGCCGTGAAGGCCGCCATGTAGAGGCCGCGGTCGCCGAGGTGGTACTCCTCCGGCACCGTCTTCGCGACGTCCTCGGGGGTCGCGGTCTTGAGCCACTGCAGCGTCTTGTAGAAGGCGTTGACGATGCGCTGCGTGGTCTCCGGGTTCTTCTCGATGAAGTCCGCCTTGAGATAGACGACCGCGGCCGGGTTGTTGCCACCGAGCAGCTTCTCGTTGTCGGCCTCGGTGCGACTGTCGGCCATCACGACCACGTCGCCGTCCTGCACCAGCTTGGTGATGACGGGATCGAGATTGGAGATGGCGTCGAGCTCGCCCTTCTTCATCGCGGCGACGGCCGACATGCCGGCGCCGACTCCGATGATCGACACGTCGGTCGCCTTCAGGCCGTCCTTGGCGAGGAGCGCGTTGAGGAAGAAGTTGGTCGACGAGCCCGGCGCCGTGACGCCGATCTTCATGCCCTTCAGGTCCTTGAACGACTTGACCTGGGCGGCCTTGTCCTTGCGGACGGCGAGCACGATGCCGGGGAAGCGGCCGAGCTCGGCGACGGCGCGGATCTCCTGGCCCTTCGCCTGCATCCGGATCGTGTGCTCGTAGGCGCCGGTGACGACGTCGGCCGAGCCGCCGATCAGCGACTGCAGCGACTTCGCGCCGCCGCCGAAATCCGTGATCGTCACGTCGAGCCCCTGCTCCTTGAAGTAGCCGAGCTTCTCGGCGAGCGTGAGGGGCAGGTAGTAGAGGAGGTTCTTGCCGCCGACGCCGAGCACCACCTTCGGCTTTTCGGGCGCCGACGCTGTCTGGGCGACCGCCGGCGACAGCGGCGCGGCGAGCACGGCGAGCGCCGTCGCGGCGGCGACGGCCAGGGTCTTCAGCTTCATTCAGTCCTCCCGTGGACGTTCGGCGGGCACGTGGGTCCCCGGACCCTTGGCGAGCCCTTGTTGGTCTTCGTCGATATCGGGCGGCGGCGCGGGATTCAACCGGAATCAAAGAGGCTGCCATGTCGTTGTCGGGCGGCGGCACGCGCCGGTTCCCTCTCCCCGCCGCGCGGGGAGAGGGTGGCTCGCCTCGCAGAGGCGAGTCGGGTGAGGGGGCGCTTCCGCACACCGAGACCTCGAGACTCGCGGAGACGCCCCCTCACCCGACGTCCGCGCTGATCGCGCGAACGTCGACCTCTCCCCGCGCGCGGGGAGAGGTGAAGCGCGTCGCAGACACGTGGCGTCGCACACGTGGCGTCACACACGAAAAAGGGCCGCCTTGCGGCGACCCTTCGCAAAAAACAGGTCCAGGCGAGCCTGGTCCAGGTTGGCCCGCGGACGGGTCCGCTCAGTTCTTGCTCTTGTCGACCATGGCGCGCTGCTTGATCCACGGCATCATCTCGCGCAGCTTGGCGCCGACCTCCTCGATCGGGTGCTTCGCCATGTTGGCGCGGATCGCCTTGAACGAGGCCTGGTTGACCTTGTTCTCCAGCATCCAGTCCTTCACGAAGGCGCCCGACTGGATGTCGGCCAGCACCTTCTTCATCTCGGCCTTGGTCTCCGCCGTGATCAGGCGCGGGCCGGACTTGTACTCGCCGTACTCGGCCGTGTTGGAGATCGAGTAGTTCATGGTCGCGATGCCGCCCTCGTAGATGAGGTCGACGATCAGCTTGAGCTCGTGCACGCACTCGAAATAGGCCATCTCGGGCGCGTAGCCGGCCTCGACCAGCGTCTCGAAGCCGGCCTTCATCAGCTCCACGGCGCCGCCGCACAGCACCGCCTGCTCGCCGAACAGGTCGGTCTCGCACTCCTCCTGGAAGGTCGTCTCGATGATGCCGGCGCGGCCGCCGCCGATCGCCGAGGCGTAGGAGAGGCCGATGTCGTGGGCGTTGCCCGACGGATCCTGGTGGATGGCGAGGAGGCAGGGCACGCCGGCGCCGCGCTCGTACTCGGCCCGCACCGTGTGGCCGGGGCCCTTCGGCGCGACCATCAGGACGTCGATGTCCTTCTTGGGATCGATCAGGTTGAAGTGGACGTTGAGGCCGTGCGCGAACATCAGCGCGGCGCCCTCGCGGATGTTTCCGGCGATCTCGGCCGCGTAAATGTCGGCCTGCAGCTCGTCCGGCGTGAGCATCATCATCACGTCGGCCCACTTGGCCGCCTCGGCGACCGTCATCACCGGCAGGCCCATGGCCTCGGCCTTCTTGGCGCTGGCGGAGCCCGGACGCAGGGCGACGGCGACGTTCTTCACGCCGGAGTCGCGCAGGTTGAGCGCATGGGCGTGGCCCTGGCTGCCGAAGCCGACGATCGCGACCTTCTTGGTCTTGATCAGATTGAGGTCGGCGTCGCGATCGTAATAGACACGCATGGGAATTCCCCTTCTCGGCGGGCCGGCCGCCCTGGTCGTTGCGGGTCCGGCAGGCCCCGAGAACCGGGCTGCCGTGGGTGGGTTCTTAAGAGGTACGCGGGACCGGGACAAGCCCGCGAATCGTGGATCAGCTCAGTGGTTGCAGTGGGCTGTCGAGGTCTATCCCGAGCAACGCCGCCAATCGTCCGCGAACCTCGGCGAGCACATCTGGCGGCACCTGACCGATGAGCCGAAATCCTCGGGTGGTGCGATCGAGAACACGGATTTGATCGACCAGCACCGCTCCGCTCACGGCGAGCCCTTTCGGTAGAACGACCTTGGTCGGCCATGGGGTGGTGTTGCGGGTGATCGGACAGACGATCGCCGTCTCGCCGCGGCGGTGGAATTCATGATCGGTCAGCACCACGGCCGGACGGACGCCGCTTTGCTCGCGGCCGCGGGTCGGACGCAGGTCGACCCACACCAGATCCCCGGCCTGGAGTTGGGAGGAGGCCTCGGCTGTAGTCGTCATCGATGATTTCCGCCCCGACGTCCGGTCCCCAATCGACGAGCGGCGGCCGATTCTCCGGACCCAGCCGATCCATCTCGGCCATCATGTCTGCGAGACGGTACCGCGGAATACGCGCCGCCGGCTTCAGCCGCAGCTCGCGGCCCTCGACCACCACGTCGACCTCGCTGCCCTCGGTGAGGCCCGCGGCATCGGCCGCCGCCTTGGGCAGCCGCACCCCGAGGCTGTTGCCCCATTTCGAGACCTTGACCTTCATGGCATCCTCTTCGGATACACAATGTATATCCGGGATCGCGGAAGGTCCACCGCCGCCGCCCGTCACCTCTCCCCGCTGGCGGGGAGAGGTCGACATTCGCGCGCTCAGCGCGGATGTCGGGTGAGGGGGCGTCTCGTGGATACGGACCTTCGGTCCGAGCCACCCTCTCCCCGCGTGCGGGGAGAGGGAAGCAGCGAGCCGGCGCGCCGGTGAGCGCGCCGCCGCCTCACATCCCTTCCGGGCCGCGGGCGATGGCGACGACGCCGGTGCGCGAGACCTCGACGAGGCCCAGCGGCAGCATCAGGCTGACGAACTGGTCGATCTTCTCGGCCCCGCCCGTGATCTCGAACACGAAGCTCTCGATCGTCGCGTCGATGACGCGCGCCTTGAAGGCGTCGGCCAGCCGTAGCGCCTCGACCCGATGGTCGCCCTTGCCGCGCACCTTCACCATCGCGAGTTCGCGCTCGATCGACCGCGCCGACACGGTCATGTCGACGACCCGGTGCACCGGCACCATGCGGTCGAGCTGGTTCTTGATCTGCTCGATCACCATCGGCGTGCCGCGCGTCACCACGGTGATGCGCGACAGGTGCTTCTGGTGCTCGGTCTCGGACACCGTCAGGCTCTCGATGTTGTAGCCGCGGCCGGAGAACAGGCCGATGACGCGGGCGAGGACGCCCGGCTCGTTGTCGACGATGACGGCGAGCGTGTGGGTCTCGATCGCCTGCGCCACATGGGCGGACGGATAGTGCGAGGTGCTGCCGGAGGTCGGCGTGATGGCGTTCATGATGAGAAAATTCCCTGCCCCGAATGACATCCACCCCGCTCCGCCGGAGCGGGGTGCGTGATGATCAGGTCTCAGACCAGCATCTTGCCTTCCTCGGTGATCGCCTCGTCGAGCTTCTCGGCGGCGTCACCCAGGAGCATCTCGTTGTGGGCGCGACCCGACGGGATCATCGGGAAGCAGTTCTCCGACGGGTCGACCACGCAGTCGAAGATCACCGGCTTGTCGACCGCGATCATCTCCTTGATGGCGGCGTCGAGATCGCCCGGCTTCTCGCAGCGCATGCCGACGCCGTGATAGGCCTCGGCGAGCTTGACGAAGTCCGGCAGCGCCTCCGAGTAGCTCTGCGAGTAGCGGCCGCCGTGCAGGAGCTCCTGCCACTGCCGCACCATCCCCATGTAGTGGTTGTTGAGGATGAAGATCTTGATCGGCAGCCGGTACTGCACCGCGGTCGACATCTCCTGCATGGTCATCAGCACCGACGCCTCGCCGGCGATGTCGACGACCAGCGCGCCCGGATGGGCGAGCTGCACGCCGACCGCGGCCGGGATGCCGTAGCCCATGGTGCCCAGCCCGCCCGAGGTCATCCAGCGGTTCGGCTCCTCGAAGCCGTAGAACTGCGCGGCCCACATCTGATGCTGGCCGACCTCGGTCGTGATGTAGGTGTCGCGGTCCTTGGTCAGCTCGTAGAGCCGCTGGATCGCGTATTGCGGCTTGATCACGTCGGTCGAGGCCTTGTAGGCGAGGCTCTTGCGGGCCCGCCACTGCTCGATCCGCTTCCACCAGGTCTTGTGCGCGGCGCCGTGGGCGTCGCCCGGCTGCGCCGTCCACAGCCGCAGCATCTCCTCCAGCACCTCGGTGCAGTCGCCGAGGATCGGCACGTCGACCTTGACGTTCTTGTTGATCGACGACGGGTCGATGTCGACGTGGATCTTGCGCGAGCCGGGCGAGAAGGCGTCGAGCCGGCCGGTGATGCGGTCGTCGAAGCGCGCCCCGATGCAGATCATCAGGTCGCATTCGTGCATCGACAGGTTGGCCTCGTAGGTGCCGTGCATGCCGAGCATCCCGAGCCACTGCGGATCGGAGGCCGGATAGGCGCCGAGCCCCATCAGGGTCGAGGTGATCGGGAAGCCGGTGGCGCGGACGAGCTGGCGCAGGAGCTCGGTCGCCTTGCGGCCCGAGTTGATGACGCCGCCGCCCGTGTAGAACACCGGCCGCCGCGCGGTGCGCATCAGCGACACCGCCTCCTCGATGCGGCGCGGATCGGGCTTCGGCTTCGGCGCGTAGCCGCGATGCGCGAACGCCTTCGGCCGCGAGTAGGTGCCGGTGGCGAACTGGATGTCCTTCGGCACGTCGATGACGACCGGGCCGGGCCGGCCGCTCGCGGCGATGTGGAACGCCTCGTGCAGGACGCGCGGCAGCTCCTCGATGCTCTTCACCAGCGTGTTGTACTTGGTGCAGGGCCGGGTGATGCCGACCGTGTCGCACTCCTGGAAGGCGTCGTTGCCGATCAGGTGGGTCGGCACCTGGCCGGTGATGCAGACGATCGGGATCGAGTCGCACAGCGCGTCGGCGAGGCCCGTGACGGCGTTGGTGGCGCCTGGGCCCGAGGTGACCAGCACGCAGCCGACCTTGCCGGTCGAGCGCGCATAGCCCTCGGCCGCGTGCACGGCGCCCTGCTCGTGGCGCACCAGCACGTGGCGCACCTTGTCCTGGTGGAACAGCGCGTCGTAGATCGGCAGCACCGCGCCGCCCGGATAGCCGAAGATGTGCTCGACCCCCTGGTCGATCAGCGCCTGGATGATCATCTCGGCGCCGGTCATCTCCTTCGTCATGGCTTTCTCCGCCTCGTGTCTCGCCTCGGCCGTCGGCCGGTCTCTCGGGACAAACTGTGGTTCGGGTTCGGTAAGGTTCGGCAGGTCGCCAAGTGAGTCGCTGAGTGCCCTGCCGTCAGGCATGAAAAAAGGGCCGCCAGGGCCCTTGTGTGCAGCACGCCATCCCGGCCGGATCGTTCAGGACGATCCCCGGATGGCGCGCCCGCCTACGATGAGCAGCGAAACAATATTGCGCATGATCGATCTCTTCGCGTCTAAAGTTGCCGGCCTTATAGAGGAGCCCCCTTGCGGGGTCAAGGACGTAACACCGCAAATCCGCGCTTCGTATGACGATTTCGAGTGCGCCCCGCGGCGCCGGCGGCGGCCGGCCCCGCTCCGGCGATCGTGACCGGCCGTGTTCGCGTGCGGCGCCGCGTCGGACTTGCCGAAGTGGCCGCCGACCGTCAGGGTCGCCCCCACCCCCGAGGTTCTGCATGCCCTTTCTGCGTGAGCGCAACGGCCGCTGGTCGGCCCCGAAGATCGTCGCCTTCGTCCTCGTCTGCCTGCCGGCCCTGTGGCTCGCCTGGCTGACCGCCACGGGCGGGCTCGGGCCGCGGCCGTTCAACGAGGCGATCCACCAGACCGGCTCGTGGGCGGTGCGCTTCCTCCTGCTGTCGCTCGCCGTCACGCCGGCCCGGCGTATCTTCGGGGCGCCCAAGCTGATCCTGACGCGGCGGACCATCGGGGTGGCGGCCTTCGCCTATGCGGCCCTTCACCTGACGCTCTACGGCTTCGACCAGAAGCTCGACATCGTGAAGATCGCCAGCGAGATCGCGCTGCGCGTCTATCTCACCATCGGCTTCGTGGCTTTCCTCGGCCTGACCGCGCTGGCCATCACGTCCACGGACGGCATGGTGCGCCGCCTCGGCGGCCCGCGCTGGCAGGCGTTGCACCGCCTCGCCTACCCGATCGCCGTGCTGGCGATCCTGCACTTCCTCATGCAGACCAAGCTCGACGTCACCGAGTCGATCATGATGGCGGGCTTTTTGGCGTGGCTGCTGCTCTACCGGGTCGCCTACCGCACTGTCGGCGACCTCGGCCCGCTGCGGCTCGGACTGCTCGCGATCGCCGCCGCGATCATGACCGCGCTCGGCGAGGCGGCCTGGTACGGCGTCACCACGGGGGTCGACCCCACGCTGGTGCTCGCCGCCAATCTCGACGTGTCGTTCGGCCTGCGTCCGGCCGCCTGGGTGCTGGTCGTCGGCCTCGCGGTGGCGATCCTGGCCGCGCTGCGCGCCGTTATTCCGTTCGGCAAGATCCCGTCTGGAAAGCCGCTGCGCGGCGGAGCAGATCGTCGCGCGCCACTTCCGGCGCGAGCCACGGCCAGTCCGGGAGCTGGTGGCGGAACCAGGTGAACTGGCGCTTGGCGTAGTGGCGGGTGTCGGCCTGGCCTTTTTCAACCGCGGCCTCGCGCGAAAAGGTGCCGGAGAGATACGCCAGCAGGCCCGGTACGCCGTGCGCCCGCATGGCCGGCAGGAGCGGGTCGAGGTGTCGCGCCCCGAGCGCCCGGACCTCCTCCAGGGCGCCCTCCTCCATCATGCGGACGAAGCGCGCGTCGATGCGGGCGTAGAGGGTCGCGCGGTCCGGCGCCAGAAAGGCCGTGAGCACCCGGGCCGGATCGAGCAGCGGCGGATCGGTCTCGCCATGCCAGGCCGACAACGGCCGGCCGGTCGCCAGCAGCACCTCGAGGGCGCGGGCGACCCGCAGCCGGTCGCGCGGCTGCAGGCGGGCCGCCTCGCCGGCGTCCTCCGCGGCGAGCGCCGCATGAAGTCCCTCCGGCCCGAGTTTTTCCAACGTGTCACGGACCTGATCACGGATGTCCGACGGCACCGGCGGCACCCGTGACAGGCCTTTCGTCAGCGCCTTGAAGTAGAGCCCGGTGCCGCCGCAGAAGATCGGCAGGCGCCCCGCCGCCCGCACGTCGGCGAGCACGGTCCGCGCATCGCGCAGATAGTGGCCGACGGAGAAATTCACCGCGGCATCGACGTGGCCGTAGAGGCGATGCGGCACGCGCGCCTCCTCGTCCGGCGTCGGGCGTGCCGTGATGATGCGCAGATCGCCGTAGACCTGCATCGAGTCGGCGTTGACCACCACGCCGCCGAGCGTTTCGGCCAGCGCCAGCGCGAGCGCCGACTTGCCGCTCGCGGTCGGTCCGGCGATCAGGATGGCGTCGAGGTCGGACATTCTTTTCGCGCGGGAGATCGGGCCGGGGAACCATCGAGGCGGTGGGCCGCCCCCTTAGCACAGGCCGGCCCGTCACGCTGCCGCCGCAGAAGGCGAAAAGTCTTCGACCGGACCCGACTGCGCGCGCGAACGCCGCACGGTCGGAACGCCCCCTCCAGCCTCGGGTTGAGATCGGATCACCGCGACCACGAACAGGAGCCCCCGATGCGACCGCGATCGACCGCGACCGCCCTTTTCGCGCTCGCCCTGCTGACGGGCGGACTGCTGTCCGGCGGACCGGCAGCGGCCCAATCATCGAGCGCTGCCGAGCGCCGCATCGACAGCCGCTCCGGGCCGCTGCTGGTGCGCACGGTCGCGGGCGGGCTCGACCACCCGTGGGGCCTCGCCGTGCTGCCCGACGGCCGCATGCTGGTCACCGAGCGGGCCGGCCGGCTGCGCATGGTCTCGCGTGACGGCACCGTCTCGCCGCCCCTGAAGGGCGTGCCGGCCGTGTTCGCCCAGAGCCAGGGCGGCCTGCACGACGTCGCTCTCGATCCGGACTTCGCGAACAACCGCACCGTCTACATCACCTATGCGGAGCCGGGCGACGGCGGCGCCGGCGCCGCGGTGGCGCGCGCCCGGCTCGGCGACGGCGCGCTGGAGGACGTGCGGGTGATCTTCCGCCAGCTCCCGAAGGTCTCGGGCGGCAACCATTTCGGCTCGCGCATCGCCTTCCGGCGCGACGGCACGCTGTTCGTGACGCTCGGTGAGCGCTTCAAGTTCGATCCCGCCCAGGATCTCGGCACCCATCTCGGCAAGGTGGTGCGGATCCGCCCCGACGGCTCGGTGCCGGACGACAACCCCTTCGTGAACCAGAAGAACGTCCGCCCGGAGATCTGGTCCTACGGCCACCGCAACCCGCTCGGCGGCGCCATCCACCCCGACACCGGCGTCCTGTGGACGACCGAGATGGGGCCGCGCGGCGGCGACGAGCTGAACATCCCGCAGGCTGGCAAGAACTACGGCTGGCCGCTGGTGAGCTGGGGCACGCATTACGACGGCCGCCCGATCCCGAACCCGCCGACCCGGCCGGAGTTCGCCGACGCGGTCCGCCACTGGACGCCGGTGATCTCGCCCTCGGGCATGACCTTCTACACGGGCGACCGCATCCCCGGCTGGCGCGGCAGCCTCTTGATCAGCGGCCTGACCGCGCGCGGCCTCGTCCGCCTCACGCTCGACGGCGAGGCCGTGGCGGCCGAGGAGCGCATCCCGCTCGGCACCCGCATCCGCAATGTCCGCCAGGGCCTCGACGGCGAGGTTCTGGTCACCACCGACGAAGACGACGGCCGCATCCTGCGGATCACCCCGGCGGAGTGACCCCGGGGGGATGCCCGGACCGCCGGACGACTGCACGGACCACCTCCCTCGACGCCCTCGGCTTGATGAAAACGTTTTCACCACCGTCCGGTGACCGACTGGCGTCCACCTCCGCAGGGCGGGGCGATGTCACTGGACGGTGCCGGGCCTCCCGGCAGCGCTGTCGTGCCGCATCCTCGTTCGGCGTGAATGCTGAGACTTTTCGGCGCCGAGTCGCGTCCAGGACGGGCCGCCGCAAGAAATTGAGAGGTAATACGGAACTGAGTTGCCGCGCTCGGATTGAATCTCCCGACCGCAAAACCGTCACGAGAATCGGGAATTGATGCGAGATAACGAAGTCGGAATGCCGGAAGTCTGACGTCACCCCCGATGGAGACCACGATGGACCAGCATGCACCTCTCGACCAGGCGGTCGAGACCGTCCCACCCCCGATCGTGCTGGCGCCAGGCGAGGCGCCGCCCAGCGTTCCGGACGACGCCGATCCGGCCCCCGGCGTCTTCACCATCGGGCAATGGGTGCCGACCCCGCCGCCGCGCCGCCGGGCGGCGCCGAACGACCCCGGACGCCCGCTCCCGGTCCCCGGCGCGGACGCGACCGCCGCGGCCGCCACGGCGCCGGCCGGTGTCGATGTCTTCCAGCGGAACACCGCGATGGCGCGGAACATGCTGGTCGTCGGCGCCGAGATGACGACGCACATGAACGCCTGCGCCCGCGCCCATCTCGACATGGTCGCGCGCTCAAACGCCGAACTCCTCGGGGCGGCGCTGCGCGCCTCGACCGACTTCTCGGAGTGGACGCGCCGCTATCTCGATGTGCTGTCGGGCGACCGCATGACCGCCTTCATGCGCCATCGCACCCCTCAGCATCTCGCGCTGCTCCAGGCGGAGGCGTTCCACACCGGCCTCGAGACGATGCTGGGCTGGGCCCGGACGGCGGCCGAGCGGGCCACCGCCGAGCGGCAGGCCAGGGCCGAGCGCCTCGCCGCGGAGCGGGACGCCGCCGCGCGAGCGGCCGCCAAGGCCGGCAGCGCCGCCGCCTGACCCGCGCCGCGGCGGCGCGTCGAAATCCTCGCGTCAGGGCGTCTCGCGCGACAGCCGCGCGAGGCCTTCGGGCGTGGTCACGGTCGGCCTCCAGCCGAGCGCGGCCAGCGCCGAGGCGTCGACCACCAGCGGCTCGGCGAGGCGGCGGAACGTTTCGGTCCGCCCGGTGACGGCGCAGCCGACCCGCAGCAGCGACGCCGGCACGGGCAGAAGCCCGGGGGCGCGGCCGAGCCCATGGCGCAGCGCCGCGATCATCTCGGCGACAGTGAGAACCTCACGGTCGGCGACCACGAAGGCGCGGCACAGCGGCTCGGGATGCGCCAGGACCGCAGCGACGGCGGTGGCGAGGTTCTCCACCGCGAGCAGCGAGCGGCCCGCCGTCACGCCGCCTAGCGGCAGCGGCCACGGCGTCCGGGCGAGGCGCAGGAGCCCGGCCATGTTGCCCCGCACGCCCGGGCCGTAGACCAGGACCGGACGCAGCGCCACCCAGTCGATATCGAGCCCGGCCAAGCCCTCCTCGGCGGCGAGCTTGGAGCGGCCGTAGTCGGATTCGGGTGCCGGCGGGCTCTCCTCGGTGACGACACCCGGCGCACTCGGCCCGGTCTGGGCCCGGATCGAGGAGAGAAAGACGAAACGCTTCACCCCGGCGCGCTGCGCGGCGCGGGCGAGCGCGACCGTCGCCTGCGTGTTCATGGTCCGGTAGTCGTCCGCCGGCGTGCCGGTGAGGCCGGTCTGGCCGGAAAGGTCCGGCGAACCGGGTGTCAGCGCCGCCGAGTGGACGATCGCGTCGACGTCGGCGAGCGCCGCCGCCATGTTCTGCGGCCGCGCGATGTCGCCGATCACGGCGCCGGTGGCGCTCGCCGGCAGCTCGGCCGGCCGCCGCAACAGCGCCCGCACCCGGAACCCCTGCGCCGGCAAGGCCGCGAGCAGATGCCGCCCGATGAATCCGGTCGCCCCGGTCAGCGCGATCAGCGGCGCCATGCAGCCCTCCCGATCCGAAAAGTCCGGCGCACCGACGGTACGGAGGCGCGGTGCAGATTATGTGGCGACCACGACCTCCCGCGTCGTCATGGCCGGGCTCGTCCCGGCCATCCACGCCTTCGCTGTCCGGCCCATCCGAAAGACGTGGATGCCCGCGACGAGCGCGGGCATGACGGGTCCGAGACTGCCGATGCGGTATACGATCTCCGAATGCGCCTGCCCTTGCACCCCCACCCCGCCACGCCCTGCCCGGCCGTCGACGCCATCACGGTCGAGGTCGTCCGCCCCGCGCCCGACCGGCTAATGCTGACCTATGGGATCGCCGGCCGCGTCGACGCGCTCCGCTGGCC
This sequence comes from Rhodoplanes sp. SY1, assembly GCF_046000175.1. Lineage (NCBI taxonomy): Bacteria > Pseudomonadati > Pseudomonadota > Alphaproteobacteria > Hyphomicrobiales > Nitrobacteraceae > Rhodoplanes > Rhodoplanes sp. SY1. Next base: position 90,182 of record NZ_JBEOMB010000038.1, on the reverse strand, counting down.
GGCGCCGACGGCGCCCGCCCGCGCCGACGGCCTGTGGCGGCACACCTGCTGCGAGGCCTTTTTCCGGGACCACGGCGGCGAGGGCTATCTGGAGTTCAACCTGTCGCCCTCGACCGCCTGGGCCGCCTATCGGTTCGATGCGTATCGCAGCGGCATGCGCGAGGCCGACGACGTCGCGGCGCCGGCGATCGAGATTCGTCGCGATGCAGGCCGAGTCACGCTGCGGGCGACGCTGACGCTCGGACACCTGGCGACGACGTCGGCCGATGCGCCCCTGCGGCTCGGCCTCTCGGCCGTCATCGAGGACACGGACGGGCGCCTCGCCTACTGGGCGCTGGCGCACCCGCCCGGACGACCCGACTTCCATCACGCCGACGGCTTTGCGGCTGCGCTGCCGCCCTGTACAGCATGAGCCGTCGAGGTGTGAGCTGATGAGATTCGGAATCGACCGGCTGCTCGCCGATCCGTCGCTGCGGGCGCCGCTCGCCGGGCGCCGCGTGGCGCTGCTCGCCCATCCGGCGTCGGTGACGCGCGACCTGACGCATTCGCTCGATGCGCTCGCCGTCTGTGGCGACGTGCGGCTGACGGCGGCCTTCGGGCCGCAGCACGGGCTGCGCGGCGACAAGCAGGACAACATGGTGGAGTCGGCCGACTTCACCGATCCGGTGCATGGCATCCCGGTGTTCAGCCTCTACGGCGAGGTGCGACGGCCGACCGACGCCATGATGGACACGTTCGACGTGCTCCTCGTCGACCTGCAGGATCTCGGCTGCCGCATCTACACGTTCGTGACCACGCTGCTCTACGTCCTGGAAGCGGCCGCGCGCCGCCGCAAGGCCGTGTGGGTGCTCGACCGCCCCAACCCGGCCGGCCGCCCGATCGAGGGACTGACGCTGCGCCCCGGCCAGGAGAGTTTTGTGGGCGCCGGTCCTATGCCGATGCGGCATGGGCTCACGCTCGGCGAGATGGGCGCCTGGTTCGTCGCGACGAAAAAGCTCGACGTCGAGTACCGCGTCGTCGCGATGGAGGGCTGGGCCCCCGAGGCCGCACCCGGCTTCGGCTGGCCGCTCGGCGAGCGGGTGTGGGTCAACCCCAGTCCCAACGCCCCGAACCTCGCGATGGCGCGCGCCTATGCCGGCACCGTGATGCTCGAAGGCACGACGCTGTCGGAAGGGCGCGGCACGACCCGCCCGCTGGAGCTGTTCGGCGCCCCCGACATCGACGCCCGCGCCGTGCTGGCCGAGATGGCGCGACTGGCACCGGAGTGGCTCGCCGGCTGTGCGCTTCGCGAAATCTGGTTCGAGCCGACCTTCCACAAGCACGTGGGAAAACTCTGCCACGGCGTTCACGTCCACGCCGAGGCGCCGGTCTACGACCACGCCGCGTTCCGGCCCTGGCGGCTGCAGGCGCTCGCCTTCAAGGCGATCCGAACGCTCTACGGCGACTATCCGCTGTGGCGCGTTTTTCCCTACGAGTACGAGCTCACACGCCTCGCCATCGACGTCATCAATGGCGGCCCGGACCTGCGCATTTGGGTGGACGACCCGGCCACGACGCCGGCCGACCTCGACGCCCTGACCCGGCCCGACGAGGACGCCTGGGCCGAGGCGCGGCGGCCGCACCTGCTCTATTGAAAAGACCAAGCCTCCGTCATTCCGGGGCGACGCGCAGCGTCGAACCCGGAATCCAGCCCAGGCCGTGGAGTTCGCCGCTGGATTCCGGGTTCGCGCCTTCGGCGCGCCCCGGAATGACCCGGATCGAGGCCATTTCGGCCGAACGCCGCACCGAACGGCAACTCTCTCCCTTCCCCCGCGCGTCCGAGGTGCTAAACCGGGGCCGAAAAAACGACCCCCCGTCGGAGAGTTCCCGTGCCCCTGGTCCAGCCCTTCCGTGCCCTCCGCCCCGCGCCGGGTCGTGCCGCCGAGGTTCTGGCGCCCCCCTACGACGTGCTGTCGAGCGACGAGGCTCGCACCCGCGCCGCCGGCAAGCCGTGGAGCTTCCTGCACATCTCCAAGCCGGAGATCGACCTCGATCCGGGCATCGACCCCTACGCGCCCGCCGTCTACGCCAAGGCGCGCGAGAATCTCGACCGGATGATCGAAGAGGGCGTGCTGATCCGCGACGACGTGCCGGGCTATTACGTGTACCGGCTGACCTGGCGCGACCGGGTGCAGACCGGCCTCGCGGTGGCCGCCTCGGTCGCCGACTACGACACCAACCGCATCCGCAAGCACGAGCTGACCACGCCGGCCAAGGAGGACGATCGCGTCCGCCAGATCGACGCCGTCGGCGCCCAGACCGGCCCCGTGATGCTCGCCTATCGGGATTGCGACAGCCTCGACGCGCTGCTCGCCCAGGTCACCCAGACCGAGCGCGCCGTCGACGTCACGGCCGACGACGGCGTGCGCCACGAGATGTGGGTGGTGGACGGACCCGAGACCGTAGCCCAGCTCACCCGAACCATCGACGCGCTGCCGAACCTCTACATCGCCGACGGCCACCATCGCTCGGCGGCGGCCTCGCGGGTCGCCGCCGAGCGCGGCGGGCCGGGGTCGCACGGCCAGTTCCTCGCCGTGATGTTTCCCGACCACCAGATGACGATCCTCGACTACAACCGGCTGATGAAGGATCTCAACGGCCGAACGCCGACGGAGCTGCTCGCCGCGCTCGGCGAACGCTTCGACGTGACGCTCGCCGACGGCCCGGTGCGCCCGGCCGCGAGCCACGAAGTCGGTCTGTTCGTCGACGGCGCCTGGTACGCGCTGACCCTGCATCCCGAGCTGGTGCCGGCCGACGACCCGGTCGGGCGGCTGCCGATCACGCTGCTGACGAAGAACGCGATCGAGCCGCTGTTCGGCATCACCGACCAGCGCCGCGACAAGCGCATCGACTTCGTCGGAGGCGGTCGCGGCGTCGAGGAGCTGGCCCGGCGCGTGCAGGCCGGCGACGCGGCGGCGGCCTTCTCGCTCTACCCGACCCAGATGGTCGACCTGATGGCGGTCGCCGACGCCGGCGAGATCATGCCGCCGAAATCCACCTGGTTCGAGCCCAAGCTCGCCGACGGCATGGTCAGCCACGTGCTGGATTGAGGCGGGCCGCTTTCTCCATGACCCACGTCGCCACCCTGATCGTCGATCCCGCTTCGCCCGACCTCGATGGCGGGACGGCGGCGCTGGCGCGCACCGCGCTGCCGTCGCCCGGGCTGCCCGACTGGCTCGCCCCCGGCATCGCGGTCGACCTGCCGTTCACGCCGCGCGGCGCGCTCGACGAGCGGGCGCTCGCGACACGGCTGCGTGAAATCCTCGCGCCGCGGCCCATCGACGTCGTCGTCCAGCCGCTCGCCGACCGGCGCAAGCGGCTGCTTCTCGCCGACATGGACTCGACCATGATCGGTCAGGAATGCATCGACGAGATCGCCGACATGATCGGCCGCAAGGCTCATGTCGCGGCCATCACCGAGCGGGCGATGCGGGGCGAGATCGCCTTCGAGCCGGCCCTGGTCGAGCGCGTCGCGCTGCTCGCCGGCCTGCCGCTCTCCTTCATCGACGAGGTGATCGAGACCCGCATCACCATCACGCCCGGGGCGCGTGCGCTGGTGCGCACCATGGCGGCGAACGGCGCCCACACCTGCCTCGTCTCCGGCGGCTTCACGCTGTTCACGGCACGGGTCGGCGCGACGATCGGGTTCGCCGAGCATGTCGGCAACATGTTGGAGATCGGCCCCGACAAGCGCCTCACCGGGCGCGTGCTGCCGCCGCTGATCGGCCGCGAGGCGAAGCGCACCACCCTGCACGAGCGCCGTGAAAAGCTGCGCCTCGCCCAGCACGACACCATGGTGGTCGGCGACGGGGCGAACGACCTCGCGATGATCGACGAGGCCGGCCTCGGCGTCGCCTATCACGCCAAGCCCGCCGTCGCGGCCGCCGCCGACGCCCGCATCGACCACGCCGACCTCACGGCGCTGCTCTACGCACAAGGATATCGGGCGAGCGAGTTCGTCGAGGCGTGAGGCGGGGGTCGGCGCCTTGCGTCGCTGGTGGGAGCCGAAGCAGCGTCCCGCTCGTCGGCCGCGTGCCCCGGACAAGGCGCATCGGGCCGCAGGCCTGATGCGCCGCCGAGCCGGGGCCCAGGGGCGGCACGACGGGCCGCACGACGGGCGGCACGACGACCATCTTGCCTGATCGCCCCTGGGTCCCGGTTCGCGGCGCGATGCGCCGCGCCCGGGACACGAGGCTCACGGCACGACGGAGCCTCACTGAATCGCCGAGCGCACGTCCGGCGCGGTGCCGCCGCGGTCGCCGCCGGACAGCGTGCTCGGGAACTCGAAGAACTTGCGCAGCACGCCGGGCGCCACGGCCGAGATCGGGTTGACGCGCAGCACCGGCGCGCCGGGCGTGCCGACCACCTCGTAGGTGACGCCGAGCAGGCCTTCCTTGTCGCCGCCGCCGAGGAACAGGCCGACGATCGGGATCTGGCCGAAGGCGTTGTTGAGCCCGTAGAGCGGCACGAAGGTGCCGCGCATGCGCACCTCGTTGGCGGCGAAGTCGAGCGCGCCCTCGAGCGTCGCGCCGACCATCGGGCCGCGCACCACGCCGTCGCGCAGCGTCAGCCGGCCCGGCGACTTGGAGAACTCGACCCGCATGCGGGAGAACTCGACGCCCGGGTTCTGCATGCCGGGCGCCCCGGACGCGGCGACGCGATCGAGCGAGGCCTCGCCGCGCACCCAGAAGTCCCGGACGTTGAGGACGCCCTCCTTCGGCCGCTGGTCGGGGCTCGGCGGGTCCATGGCGACCCACATCTGGCCGCCGAACATGCGCGGATAGACGTCGGTGAACCGGAACAGCGCGCCGGCGTCCTTGCTGTCGACATAGATCACCTGGCCGCCGCCGCCGACGCGGCCGCGCAGGTCGCCGATCAGCGCCGCGTCGGCCCCGATCTTGGCGGAGAGGTTGAAGGCGTCGATCCTGCCGCCGCGGCGCACGAGCTTCAGGTCGACGGCGCGCAGCGCCTCGCCGTTGAAGCCGGCGAGCGCGCCGATCTTGGCGTCGACGTCGAGATCCATGGTCGGGCTCTGGCGCTTGGGATCGTGGCTCGAGCCGCCCATCACCGACTTGACGAGGCCGCGCCCGTCGAACACGTCGCCCCGGATCGTCACCTTGATCAGGCCGTCGGCGCCGCGCTCCGCCTTGAGGGTCGCCTTGTCGCCGTCGGAGAGGCCGAACACCGGGAACGAGGCGGCCAGGAAGTCGCCGTTCGGATCGATCTCGACGCCACCCTTCACGCCGACGCCGGCGCCGTCGACGCTCAGATCCTCGAAGCGCGCCGCCTTGCCGCGGCCCACATAGGTGAACACCGCCTTGGCCGGCTTGCCGGGCGGCTTGGTCCAGCCCGGCAGCAGATTGTCGATGCGAGCCGGGCCGAGATCGGTCTCGACGAGGAGCCGGTTGTCCTGGTCGGGGTTGGACGCGAGCTTGCCCGTGACCTTCAGCGGGATCGGGCCGGCGACGACGTTGCCGACGTCGAAGCCGAGCTTGTTGCGGGCCGCGTCGTCGAGTGTCGCGGTCAGCCGCAGCTCGGCATCCTCCTCGCCTTTCGCCTTCTTGTACTCGATCGCCGCCGGCACGCCGCCGACCTTGACGTCGCCCTTGACCTGGTAGCCCTGTTGGGTGGCGGCGACCCGCAGCGTCTGCGCCTCGAGCTTCTGGGACAGCGCGAACTTGTCGACGCCGAAATTGGTGACGTCGGCCGCCACCGTGTAGTTGAACGTGCCGGGCGGCGGATCGGACTCGATGCGGGTCGAGACCGTCACCTGCGCGCTCACGGTGCCGCGCACCGTGGCGGGGTCGAGCGGCACGCCGGCGCTCTCGCGGATGTGGTCGAGGGCGAGGAACTCGGCCGCCGCCGGCGCCGGCCCGTCGACCCGCGCCCGCACCTTGGCGGGCGGCTTCGGCCCGTGCGAATCCGGCACCTCGATGAGCCCGTTGGTCACCGTCATGCGGCGGCCCGACGGCAGCTCGGCGACGCCGCGGCCGAGCGCGACGGCGATCTGGCGGCCGCGCACCCGCATCACGAGGTCGGACTCGCGGATCGGCGGCAGCGCCTCCATCAGCTTCACCTGGGTGCCGTTGGTGACGATCTCGATCGAGAGACCGTCGTCCGGCACCGGCGGGCCGCCGGCCCGTAGCGTCGAGAGCGGCGCGTTGGTGGCGATCTCGATGCGGTCGAGCGTACCGCCCGCCATGTTGTCCATCACCCATTCGCGCACCGGCGGGTTCACGAAGGGCGGCCAGATGCGCTTGAACGAGGTGGCCGACATGTTGCGGGCCGCCATGCCGACGACGAGGCGCGGATCGCCGGTCGCGAGATCGACGAAGCCCGACATCGCGACGTTGACGTCGCCGCCGCCGGCCTCGCCGTGCTGGATGTCGAGGCGGCGGGCCGCCGGATCGAAGCGGCCGCGGATCAGGACGCGGTTGACCAGCAGCGGGTTCTCGCCGTCGGCGGCCGAGCCGAGCACGACGCTGCCGCCGCGCAACGCGAGCTGCCACGGCTTGCCGGCCGCGGCCGGCGGCTCGGCCTGGCCGATCAGCGTCATGCGGGTGGAGCCGGAGACCAGCTGGAACGGCGTCACGATCATGCCGCGCGCGGCATCCCACTCCAGGCTCGCCTCCATGCGATCGACCGTGACGCGGTTCAGCGCGTCGCCGATCTCGCCGATCATGCCGGGGCCGGCGAGCAGGCGGCCGCTGGCGAAGCTCGGCACGCCGTCGGCGCCGATCTCCGCCTTGAGGCTCGCGGAGATGGGCAGGTCGGACTCGACGCCGCCGTCGAGCCGCAGCGCCATCAGGATGTCGCGTACCGAGACCTTGCGGGCCTCGACCCGCACGGCGCGCGTCCCCTGCGGCGTCGTCTTGACGGCGCCGACCACGACCCAGGGCTTGTCCGGATCCTGCGAGCCGAGCGTGACCGCCAGCTCGCCGGGCTGCGGCCGGGTCATGCTGACGTGGATGTTCTCGAAGCGCGACTGGCGGCCGCTGCGCTGGTCGTCGACGACCAGGTTGCCACTCTTGAGGCCGACCTCGGTGAGGGCACCGCCGTCCAGCCCGAGCTTGCCGAGGCTGTCGATCCAGGCGAGCACGGCCGCGAAGCTCTCGGCGGTGCCGCGCTGCGGCTCAGCCGATCCGTTGACGTCGGCGGCGATGCCGCCGGTCGGCGGCTCGGCCTTCAGCCCGACCGGGGTCGAGCCGGCGGCGGCGAGCACCGGCGAGGTGGCGATCGGCCGCTTGTCGGCGCCGGCGAACACCGTGACCTTGCCGTCGGTCTCGACCCGCAGCGCGATCTCGGCGCCGACCAGGCTGATGCTCTCGGCGCGCGGCCGGCCGGACAGCAGCGTCCCGGCCGTGAAGCCGGCCTCCGCCTTCGGCGCGGTGGCGACCACGGCGCCGTCCTGATCCTTGACGACGATGTCGCGGATGCGGACCGCCATGCGGCGGCCCTCGTCGAGCTCGATGACGGTGCCGCCGACCTCGACCTGGTAATTGTTCCCGAGGTTCTCGGCGATCGCCGCGGTGAGCCACGGGGTGGCGATGTCGAGCGGGATCGGCCCCATCGTCAGCCGCCACCACAGGCCGCCGCAGAGGAGGCCGACGAGCAGCACCGGAACCCCGGTGGCGAACAGGCAGACCCGGGTGGCGCGCCGGCTGCACGTGTAGACGACGGCCCGGCGGGCATGCCAGGCGGCGCCGCGCAGATCGAAGGCGAGAAGGTGGCGCAGCGCCGCTTCGGCGGCGAGCTTGGCCGAGCTCGTCGCGCCCATCCCGAAGGCGGCGCAGCCGGCCACGAAGCGGCGGCCGAGCGGCTGCGGGCCGGGACGATCGCAGCGCGTCGGCGCGCTTCCGGTAGGCGGGCGGACCGTGGACGACGCGGCGCCGCTCGAAGCGGCGTGAATGGAATCGGCAGGAGCAGACCGAGAAGAAGCAGGCTGGGAATAAGCAGACTGAGAAGGTGCAGACTGAGAAGGTGCAGACTGAGCGGGGGACAAATCTGCGGTCCGGTCGGCCCGGTCGCCGCACACGCGGGCCCGGGCGGCCTCCGCACACTTGTGCAGATGCAGGCTCGCCTCCAGGCTGCGCAAGGCAGCGAGTTTCGGACTCAGATCCCTGTCCGCCATGCGTTCTGGACGGCCCCGCTCCCTACCCGCACAATGCCCCTTCGCGGTTCCGGCGAGGCGGACGCGACGCCCGACACATCGGTCGCTCAGTCAGGGACTTATTCCAGATAACCCCAAGCGCCAAAGAGCGCTTCGAAAGCGTCGAAAGGAAGGCATATGCCCGTGAAGCTGCGCGAAGGCGATCCCGCTCCCGACTTCCGGCTGCCGCGCGACGGCGGCGGCGAGGTGTCGCTTTCCGACTTCGCCGGCCGCAAGCTGGTGTTGTACTTCTACCCCAAGGCCGACACCCCCGGCTGTACCCGCGAGGCACAGGCCTTCTCGGCCGCCAAGGCCGCCTTCGCCAAGGCGAAGACCGACATCCTCGGCGTCTCGGCCGACCCGGTTAAGAAGCAGGACGCCTTCGTGAAGAAGCACGCCCTCACGATCCCGCTCGCCTCCGACGAGACTCACGCGATGCTGGAGGCCTACGGGGTGTGGGGCGAGAAGTCCATGTACGGCAAAACCTTCATGGGAATCACCCGGACCACGGTCCTGATCGGCCCGGACGGCCGGATCGCCCGCCTCTGGCCCTCCGTGAAGGTCGACGGCCATGCGGACGAGGTGCTGGCGGCGGCGAAGGCGCTCTAGCCCGACCGGAGCAGACCCGAGCGGTATCGGCGCGATTCGCGGGCATCGAAAATTCCGCGATATCGCCGTGATTCGTTTGGGAATTCTTTACCATGCAGGGGGACATTCGAGGCTCGTCCGGGCCGGCACCAAAGCCGGCCCGCAGGGAGCGTGAATGTCTCATCGGGCCCAACACGATCACGGCCAGCGTGACCGGTCGATTCACGACCGCGCCCCGGCCGAGCGTCCCCGGGAGGCGCACGAGCGCGCCGCGCATCATCCCACGGCACACGCCGCGACGCCGCGCCACACCGAGCAGAATCATCGCCACGCCGAGGTCTATGCCGAGCTGATCGCCGCCCATCGCGGCGCGCACCATGAGCATCCGGCGAGCGCCGGCCACCGCCGCGGGCGGCCCGACTGGTCGCATCCGGCCGAGGAGCCGACCCACCACCACCCGGCGTCGGCCGCGCCGCCGCCCGCGCGGCCGCATCCGCATCAAGCTCCGCAGCAGCATCAGGCTTCGCCTCGGCATCAGGCTCCGCATCCGGCGCCCCGTGCCGCCGCGACCACCCGGTCCGGCCGGCCGGCCCATGCGGCCGCGGCGCCGAAGCGGCAGCCCTTCACGTTCGGCTACGGCCGCCGGCAGGTGAGGCTCGGCCCGGTCGCCTTCTGGACCGTGGTCGGCACGCTGACCATCATGGCCGGCTGGTCGGTGGTGACGGCCACCTACTTCGCCTTCCACGACGACGTCGTCGCCCGCATGGTGGCGCGCCAGGCCGAGATCGAGGCCGCCTACGAGGATCGCATCGCCGAGATGCGCTCGCAGGTCGACCGGGTGACGACCCGCCAGCTCCTCGACCAGGAGCAGTTCGAGCAGAAGCTCGAGCAGGTGATCCGCCGCCAGAGCGTGATCGAGAGCCGTGCCGGCGCCCTGGGCGGCATCGGCAATGCCGGGGCCGCGGCCGGGTCCGACGTGACGGGTTCGATTCGGGCGCCCGGCCGCGGCCTCCCGGCCGAGCCGGCGACGCCCAAGGCTTCGCCGATCAGCGACACCGTGATCTTCAAGACCCCTCCGGACCGTCAGGCGCGGCTCGAATCCCGCCAGCCGCCGATGGCGCTCGCGGCGGCGGCGAGCCGCAACGTCCTGCCCGGCATCGAAGGCAAGATCGCCCGCCTGCACGGCGCGCTCGATCGCCTGGAGGGCAAACAGACCGCCTCGCTCGCCTCGCTGGAGGAGACCTACGAGACGAAGGCGAAGCGCATCCGCGGCGTGCTCGCCGATCTCGGGCTGGAACGCGCGGTGCCCGGCGGACGCGCCGAGCGCGACGTCGGCGGGCCGTTCGTGCCGTACCGGCTCGCCTCGGTGCAGCCGGTGTTCGAGCGCCAGGTGCAGCGCGTCCGCCTCGCCCGCGAGCAGGCCGAGCGGCTGACCCGGACGCTCGCGACGATCCCGATCCGCAAGCCGGTCGCCGGCGACGTCGACTTCTCCTCCACGTTCGGCGTGCGTCTCGACCCGTTCCTCGGCCGCCCCGCCATGCACACCGGCCTCGACTTCCGCGGCGGCGTCGGCGAGCCGATCCGCGCCACCGCCAACGGCACCGTGGTGTCGGCCGCCTGGAACGGCGGCTACGGCAAGATGGTCGAGATCGAGCACGGCAACGGGCTCACGACGCGCTATGCGCACATGTCCGAGATCCTCGTCCGCCAGGGCCAGAGCGTGAAGATCGGCCAGGTCATCGGCCGCCTCGGCTCGACCGGCCGCTCGACCGGCCCGCATCTGCACTACGAGACGCGGGTCTCCGGCGAGGCGGTCGATCCCCAGAAATTCCTGCGCGCCGGCCTGCGCATCGGCGCGCTGTGAGCGGCGCAGCGCCTGTCGCCTGACTCCACCCTCATGGTGAGGAGCGCGACGCAGTCGCGCGTCTCGAACCATGTGGCCGAGGCAGCGGCCGTCCTCGCCCGTCGAGACGCCGCCTTCGGCGGCCCTCAGGGTGAGGACGGAGAGGACGTCACCCCACACTCCGCTCATTTCCGCGGAAGCAGGAATCCAGGGCCACTCGTCGTGCCGCCCCTGGGTCCCCGCCTTCGCGGGGACGAGCCGGCTGCGGAACGCGCGAACTGATCACTTCGCCGGCGGCACCGGCGCCGGCGGCGGCACCGTGCCGGGCGGCAGGATGATCAGCGGCGCGCCTTCGGGCGGCACGATGGCGTATTGCAGGACCACGGGCGCGACCTTGCCGCGGGCCTGGCGCGGCAGCGTCATCCGGCCCCGCACGGTGGCGCCCGGGAAGGTCTTCATCCACTCCGGCACCAGCCCTTCGCCCTGCGGCTCCCACACGATCACGACGCCGCGCCGCTTCACGTCGGCCATGTCGATCCACGGGCTCAGCTCCGGCTTGCCGTGGACGATGACGTGCGGCCGGGTCGGCCCGTAGACCGCGACATTGTTGGCGGCGAACTCGGTGCCGGTGACATAGGCGAGCGGCTGGCCGGTCTTCTCGAAGAAGTCGCGGGTGACGATATCGGCGAGCCGCCGGCCGGGGAACTGCGTCGCCTTCGGCCGGTCGCGCAGCAGCGGCTCGACCTCCTCGGTCAGCACATAGGCGAGCGGCATGATCACCAGCACGGCGACGACGCCGAGCGCGAAGCGGATCAGCCGGACGTCCTCGAACACCACGCCGCGCCAGGCGACCACGGCGAGCGGCAGCACGCTCCACAGCGGATAGCCCCACATGGCGACCGGCAGGCGGCCGAGCAGGATCGCGACCAGCGTCGTGACGGCGAACGGCCCGAGCGCCATCCAGGCGAGGAAACGGCGGTCGAAGGCACCGGGGCTGATCACGTTCGGATCGACGTCGCCCAGCGTGAGCGGCCTCTGGGCGCCGGCGTCGGGGCGCAGTGGATAGAGCAGCGCGAGCAGCGCCAGCGTCGGCAGCAGGAAGCCGAGCTGCCCGAACGTCCATTGCAGCGGATACCAGGCGAACTGCCACCACTGCGCCGCGGTCTTGGCGCGCACGTCGACATAGCGGAACGGCAGGAAGTCGCTCTCCACCAGCGCCCAGGCATTCGGCGCGATGACCAGCGCGAAGGCGAGCGCCATCAGATAAGGACCGGGCGTCTTCCAGGCTTTTCGCGCGTCGCGGTCGACCAGCAGGAACAGGCCGAGCGTCGCGGCGAGCGCGAAGGCGGCGTATTTGGACCAGAAGGACAGAGCGAGAAACACGCCCGCCAGCGCCCAGCTGATCAGCCGCGCGCGCGTCTCGTCGCGCGTGAGGGCGCGGTGGAAGAGCAGCATGGTCAGCGCCCAGAACGGGAGCTGGCACTGGTCGTGCGCGAACTTGATCACCGAAAAATTGAAGAAGTGCAGGCCTTCCAGCGCCAGCACGGCGACGAGCGCCGGAAAGCCGCCGACGATGTCCTTCCCGAGCCGCCACACGGCCCACATCGCCACGGCGGACGCGAGCGGGCCGAGCACGTAGATCATCCGCACGTCGCCGGTGAGCTGATGGAGCCCGGCGGCGATCCACCACGGCAGCGGCGGATGCTTCCAGTAGACGAGCTGCCACTCCTTGCCGAGCGCCAGATCCTCGGCGAGGTCGAGCTGAAGGTTGGCGTTGAGCAACGCCGGCATCAGCGTCCACACCAGCACATGGCCGACCAGGACGACCAGCAGCACCTCGAACGGCTCGCGCCGCGCGTAGTCGACGAGGCCGGCGAGGCCGGTGCGCTTGCTCATGGGGAACTCCAGACACCGACGCCAGTCTTCACCTCTCCCCGCACGCGGGGAGAGGTCGGATTGCGCGCCGCAGGCGCGGAATCCGGGTGAGGGGGCGTGTCGTGGATACGGAGGCGCCCCCTCATCCGACTCGCCGCTTCGCGGCGAGCCACCTTCTCCCCGCGAGCGGGGAAAAGGAAAGACGGCGCCGTTCTGTGGACCACGACGCCCCTCATCCCACCGCCCGAATGATCCGCGCCGTCTTGTCGACGATCTCGCCGATCTCGTCCTCGGTCACGATCAGCGACGGCGACAGGGCGATGGTGTCGCCGGAGACGCGCACGATGGCGTCCTGGCGGAAGAAGCCCTCGTCCATGGCGGCGTAGCCGCGTCGGCCCGGCCCGTCCGGATGCGGGGCGAGGTCGATGCCGGCCGCGAGGCCGACGGTGCGGATGTCGAGCACGTTGGGCAGGCCCTTCAGGCTCATCACGGCGTCGGCGAATTTTCCTTCCAGCGCGGCGCTGCGAGCGAACAGATCCTCGTCGCGGTAGAGATCGAGGGTCGCGAGGCCGGCCGCGCAGGCGAGCGGATGCGCCGAGTAGGTGTAGCCGTGAAACAGCTCCACGGCGTGCTCGGGACCGGTCATGAACGCATCGTAGATCCCCCGGCGCACGATCACGCCGCCCATCGGCACGGTGCCGGACGTGACGCCCTTGGCGAACGTGATCATGTCGGGCACCACGCCGTAACGCTCCGCCGCGAAGCACGGCCCGAGCCGCCCGAAGCCGGTGATCACCTCGTCGAAGATCAACAGGAGGCCGTGCTTGTCGCAGATCTGGCGCAGCCGCTGGAGATAGCCTTTTGGGGCCGGCAGCACGCCGGTCGAGCCCGCCATCGGCTCGACGATCACGGCCGCGATGGTCGAGGCGTCGTGCAGGCCGACGAGGCGTTCAAGCTCGTCGGCGAGATGCGCGCCCCACTCCGGCTCGCCCTTGGTGAAGGCCTGTTTTTCGCGATTGTAGGTCGTCGGCAAATGGTCGACGCCGGCCAGCAGCGTGCCGAACATCCTTCGGTTGGGCACGATGCCGCCGACCGAGATGCCGCCGAAGCCGACGCCGTGATAGCCGCGCTCGCGGCCGATCAGCCGCGTCCGCGCGCCCTGCCCCCGGATGTTGTGATAGGCGAGCGCGATCTTGAGCGCGGTGTCGACCGCCTCCGAGCCCGAGTTGCAGAAGAACACGTGGTCGAGGTCGGCCGGCGCCAGCGCGGCGATGCGCGACGCCAGCTCGAAGGCGCCCGGATGGCCGTGCTGGAACGCCGTGACATAGTCCAGCTCGCCCGCCTGGCGCTGGATCGCCGCGACGATGGGCTCGCGGTTGTGGCCGGCGTTGCAGCACCACATCCCAGCGATGGCGTCGATCAGGGTCCGCCCGTCGACGGTCGTCACCCGCATGCCCTTGGCCCGCACCACCAGCCGCGGCGATTGCTTGAAGGCGCGGTTGGCCGTGAACGGCATCCAGTAGGGCGCAAGATCGTTGGGCACGCCCGCGGCGGCGCTCGCGGGGGTGTTCGGGGCGACCGGCATGGCCAAAAGCTCCTTCGACGGCCCGGGCGGACCCGGTCCGCCCGGCGGCGCGGACCCTAGCCGGATTTGCCGGCCAGCGGAACGGCTTGCCGGGGGCGGCCCCGTGGGCTATCGACGGCCGGCCCGACCTCGCGGGTGCGCTCCGGTCACATTCCCCGGCGGCGTCATGGCCGGGCTTGACCCGGCCATCCATCACCCTGAAAAGAAGCGTCTTTTCGAAGATGGATACGCGGGTCGTGCCCGCGTATGACGGGGGACGTGGCAGCGGATTGCCTCGCCCGATGCGCGATCGATCGCGGGAAGAGTTTGGACATGGCCACCGACAAGAAGAGCAAGCTCAAGGCGCGGCTGCCGCGCGGCCTCGCCGACCGCGGCCCCGGCGACATCGCCGCCACGCAGACGATGATCGACAAGATCCGGGCCGTGTACGAGCTGTACGGCTTCGAGCCGGTCGAGACCCCGGCGATCGAATACACGGACGCGCTCGGCAAATTCCTGCCCGACCAGGACCGGCCGAACGAGGGCGTGTTCTCGTTCCAGGACGACGACGAGCAGTGGCTGAGCCTGCGCTACGACCTCACCGCGCCGCTCGCCCGCCACGTCGCCGAGAATTTTCAGAACATCGCCCTGCCCTACCGCTCCTACCGGTTCGGCTGGGTGTTCCGCAACGAGAAGCCCGGCCCCGGCCGCTTCCGCCAGTTCATGCAGTTCGACGCCGACACGGTGGGCTCCGCCTCGCCGGCCGCCGACGCCGAGATCTGCATGATGGCCGCCGACACGATGGAGGCGCTGGGCATCCCGCGCGGCTCCTATGTGGTGAAGGTGAACAACCGTAAGGTTTTGGATGGCGTGCTGGAGGCGATCGGCCTCGGCGGTGACGAGAACGCCGGACGCCGGCTTACGGTGCTGCGGGCGATCGATAAGCTGGATCGGCTCGGGATCGACGGCGTACGTCAGCTTCTCGGCGAGGGCCGTAAGGACGAGAGCGGCGATTTCACCAAGGGGGCTGGATTAGCGGACGGCGACATCAATCAGGTGCTGAAAACACTCGACACCGTCTTCGCGGGCCGCGCAAGCAGATCACTTACGCCTCCAGAAGATTCTCACCTACTTCACATAGATGTCGCTGAAGAAGGTTCTCATCAGGGCTGGATCGATAACTTAGAGACTGTCGACAAACTCAAATCCGGTTTCGAGCACGCATTGTGCCGCGAAGGCCTTAAGGAATTGGAGTCGATCGCCGAGCTTTGCCAATCTGCCGGGTACGGTTCGAGAAGGATACGAATAGATACATCCGTGGTCCGTGGCCTGGAGTACTACACCGGCCCCGTCTTCGAGGTGGAGCTGCTGCTCGACACCAAGGACGAGAAGGGACGGCCGGTGCGGTTCGGCTCGGTCGGCGGCGGCGGGCGGTATGACGGGCTGGTGTCGCGCTTCCGCGGCGAGCCGGTGCCGGCGACCGGCTTCTCCATCGGCGTGTCGCGCCTGCAGGCCGCGCTGCAGCTCATTGGAAAAATCGATGCGACGCCGGCGCCAGGTCCCGTGGTCGTCACGGTGTTCGACAAGAGTCGCCTCGCCGATTACCAAAAAATGGTCGCGACGCTGCGCGCCGCCGGGATCAGGTCGGAACTCTATCTCGGCAATCCGAAGAACATGGGCAACCAGCTCAAGTACGCGGATCGGCGCAAGAGCCCCTGCGTGGTGATCCAGGGCTCCGACGAGAAGGACAACCCGGCCGGCCCGCACGTGATCATCAAGGATCTGCTGCTCGGCGCCGAGCTGTCGAAGCTCGACAAGGACCGCGAGGACTACCTGCAGCGCCAAGCCGAGGCCCAGGCGCTGGTGCCCCAGGACGATCTCGTCGAAGCGGTGCGCAAGGTGCTCCAGCGCCACGGCGTGACGTGGAAGTAATCTGCGGCGCGGCCGCAATCTCGTGAGCCGTCATGGCCGGCCTTGTGCCGGCCATCCACGCGCTTGCAGCGTCGCCGGCCCCCGAAGACGTGGATGGCCGGGACGAGCCCGGCCATGACGAGGCATGAGTCGCTCGTAGGGTGGGCAAAGCCGCGAAGCGGCGTGCCCACGCGGTCGATGTCGCCGGAGCCGGACGGCGTGGGCACGACGCGCCTGCGGCGCGCCTTTGCCCACCCTACGAAGCGCGCCAGACTCAGCGTCTGAGCTGAAACGCGAACAGCGACGCGATCATGATGGCGGCGCCGAGCGCCTGGACCGGGGAGAAGACCTCGCCCAGAAAGGCGGCGCTGAGCAGCGTCGCGAGCAGCGGCTCCAGGTTCATGGTCAGCGCCGTGCGGAACGGGCCGATGCGCGTCGTCGAGATGAAGATCACGGCGACGCCCGTGGTGGTCGTCACGCCGAGCAGGACGATCCACAGCCAGCCGATCGTCACGACCGGCGGCACGAAGTGGAGCGTCACCAGCGAGCCGCCGCAGAACAGCGCGGCGGTCGCGATGGCCGAGTACCAGGTGGAGAGCCGCGCGTCGGCCTTCATCAGGCGCTGGCGGCTGACGATCAGCACGGCAACCCGGCAGGCCATCGCCACCATGGTGCAGAGAAGCCCGGCGATCGACAGGTCGGACGGCGAGGCGCCGATCATCAGCGCGAGCCCGGCGAACGCCGTCACGGCCGCGAGCCCGCCGCGCCAGCCGAGCTTGTCGAGCCCGAGCGCGGCGCCGACCATGCCGGTGACCAGCGGGTAGCTGAAATAGACCAGGATCGCCATCGGCACGGTCAAGAGCTCGATGGCCTTGAAGATGAAGAAGATGATGCCGGCGTAGAGGACGCCCATGCCGTAGGCGGTGCGGCGCTCGTCGCGGGTCAGCGGCACCGGCGTCGGCCCGAGCGCGATCCACAGCGCGGTGAGGCCGATGCCGAGGATCGAGCGCGTCGTCGCCAGCGTGATCACGTCGGAGCCGGCCATCAGGCCGAGCTTGGTGAGCACGTCGGCGCCGGCGAACGCCACCGCGGCGGTGAGGCCCGGGCCGTACTCGTAGAGTTTTCGGCCGATGGTCGATGAGGGGGAGTTCACGGAACCTCGCGACGTCGCCATCCCCGGAGGGATTTTGCTTGCTCCGTCATTCCGGGGCGCGCCGGAGGCGCGACCCCGGAATCCAGTTCCGGACTCTTCAGTCGTGGCTGGATTCCGGGTTCGGCGCTGCGCGCCGCCCCGGAATGACCGATAGCGCATCGCCCGAAGGGCGGGCGCGGGCTACTTCTGGCACACCGGGCAGAAGAAGGTCGAGCGTCCCGACTGCACGATGCGGCGGATCCGCCCCGCGCAACCTTGCGTCGCGCAGGCCTCGCCCTCGCGGTCGTAGACCCGGAAGCGGTGCTGGAACAGGCCGAGCGTGCCGTCGGTCTGGCGGTGGTCGCGCAGCGACGAGCCGCCGGCCTCGATCGCGTCGGCCAGCACCGCCTTGATCGCCTCGACGAGCGCGACGAGCCGCGGCGTCGGCACGCCGCCGCGGGCGACGAGGGTTCCGGCCTTCCGCCGCGGCGACAGGTGGGCGAGGTGCAGGGCCTCGCAGACGTAAATGTTGCCGAGCCCGGCCACCACGGTCTGGTCGAGCAGCGCCGCCTTGAGGGGCGCCGCCTTGCCGGCGAGCGCCAGGGCCAGCCGGGCGGCGTCGAAGCCGGGGTCGAGCGGCTCCGGCCCGACCTCGCGCATCAGCGGGTGCTCGGCGAGTTCCGCCGCCGGCACGAGCAGCATCAGCCCGAAACGGCGCGGATCGTTGAAGACCAGGCGCGCGCCCGACGACATGGAGAACACCAAGTGGTCGTGCGCGAGGTTTTCGGAGCGCGCGTGGTAGTAGGCGCCGGGCGCGAGCTTGGCGCCCTCCTGGCTCGCGCCCTCCTGGCCGGCGCCGGCCGGCAGCTCCACACGGAACGAGCCCGACATGCCGAGATGCATCAGAAGCACGTCGCCGGTCGACAGGTCCGCGAGCAGGTATTTGGCGCGTCGGCGCAATGCATGGACGGTCGCGCCCTCCAGCCGCCCGCGAAAGTCGTTGGGGAACGGCCGGCGCAGGTCCGGCCGCCGCACCTCGACGGCGACGAACCGCGCCCCCTCCATGGCCGGCGCCAGCCCGCGCCGGACGGTCTCGACCTCGGGCAGCTCAGGCATCGGGCGGCTCGTCGGGCGGGCCGGAGGTCGCGAGCGCGGCGCCGAAACCTCCGCTCATCCCCGCGAAGGCGGGGATTGTGCGGAATGCGACGGTCGTCCCGGGGCGGCGCTTCAGCGCCGAGCCCGGGACCCATAACCCCTGTCTGTCGTGAGCCACCGACGCCGGGCGTATGGATCCCGGGCTCGCGGACCTGCGGTCCGCGCCCCGGGATGACGAGCTATCAAAGGGAACATAACGGGACAGCGGGGACATGACCCGAGAGATAGCGCCCCCGGTCGACGCGCGCCAGAACGCGTTCCGATCGAGTCGGACCGCGTTCCGGTTCTTCCGGTCGCATTTTTCCCCGGCGAACCGGGGTCCACTTCGCCGGAAAATGCTCTATGGTCCGCCGCGAAAACGCCAGAGCCCGTGACCGACATCATGCCGACCGATCATTCGCAAGACAGTCCTTCGCAAGACACCCATTTCGGATTCCGCACCGTTCCGCTGGCCGAGAAGCAGGCCCTGGTGGACGACGTGTTCCACACCGTGGCGCGCCGCTACGACCTGATGAACGACCTGATGTCGGCCGGACTGCATCGCGCCTGGAAGGACGTGCTGGTCACCGGCGTCAACCCGCCGAAGAGCGACCGGCCGTTCCACCTGCTCGACGTTGCCGGCGGCACCGGCGACATCTCGTTCCGCACCGTCGCGGCGGGCGGTGCCGGCACGCGGGCCACCGTCTGCGACATCAACACCGACATGCTGGAGGTCGGCCGCGAGCGGGCGTTCCAGCGCGGCGTCGACGACGTCGTCGAGTTCGTCGAGGGCAACGCGGAAAACCTGCCGTTCCCGGACAAGAGCTTCGACGCCTACACGATCGCCTTCGGCATCCGCAACGTGCCGCGCATCGAATTGGCCCTGAAGGAGGCCTACCGGGTGCTCAAGCCGGGCAGCCGCTTCCAGTGCCTCGAATTCTCGACCGTCGACATCCCCGGCCTCGACCGGCTCTACGACCTCTACTCGTTCAACGTCATCCCGCGCATCGGCAGCATGGTGGCCGGGGACGCCGACGCCTACCAGTATCTGGTCGAATCCATTCGAAAGTTCCCGAAGCCTCAGGCCTTCGCCCGGATGATCGCCGAGGCCGGCTTCCGCCGCGTCGACGTCCGCATGATGTCCGGCGGCATCGTGGCGCTGCATTCCGGCTGGCGGCTGTGAGGCTTCCGGCGCCCGCGATGTGCTCCGCTTCACCTCTCCCCCGCGGGGAGAGGTCGACGCGCGCAGCGCGGCGGGTGAGGGGGTGCCGACCTCACCGACGCGCCGGTCCCCCCTCACCCGGAGCTCGCGCCTTCGGCGCGAACCCCGACCTCTCCCCACAGGGGAGAGGTGACAACCGGCGCCGTGCCTCGAGCATCCGGCCATGACCCCGCGCGGGTCGCGTTCGACGGTTTGTAAATGATCCCTCCCTTCTCCCATCTGATCCGCCTCGCCCGCGCCGGCTTCGTGCTGGCCCGCGAGGGCGTCTTCGCGCTCGTCGATCCCGAGCCCCTGCCCGGCGCGGCGCAGATCGGCATCAAGCTCGCCCGCCTCTTGGAGCGGCCGACCAGCGCGTCCGGCGCGGCGCGGCTCTCCACGGCGCTGGGCAAGCTCGGGCCGAGCTACGTCAAGCTCGGCCAGTTCCTGGCGACCCGGCCGGACGTCGTCGGCCAGGCGATCGCGACCGATCTCGAGAAGCTCCAGGACAAGATGCCGCCGTTCCCGCAGGACCAGGCGGAGGCGGCGATCGAGCGGGCGCTGGGACGGCCCGTGCACACGATGTTCGCGACCTTCGGCCCGCCGCTCGCGGCCGCCTCGGTGGCGCAGGTGCATCGCGCCGAGATCGACACGCCCGACGGCCGGCGCTCGGTCGCCGTAAAAGTGCTGCGGCCCGGCATCGAGAAGGACCTGCGCGCCGACATCCAGGCCTTCTTCTTCGCGGCGCGGCTCGCCGAGAAATTCTCCGCCGAGGCGCGGCGATTGCGGCTCGAGCAGGTGGTGGCCACCCTCGCCCGCTCCGTCACGGTCGAGATGGATCTGCGCCTGGAGGCGGCCGCCGCCTCCGAGATGGCCGACAACATCAAGGACGACGCCGACTTCCGGGTGCCGCAGGTCGAGTGGGACCTGACCGCCCACAACGTGCTGACCACCGAATGGATCGACGGCACGCCGCTGTCCGACCGCGCGGCGCTGGAGCGTCGCGGCCTCGAGCTGCCGAAGCTCGGCCGCACCGTCATCCAGAGCTTCCTGCGCCACGCGGTGCGCGACGGCTTCTTCCACGCCGACATGCATCCGGGGAATCTTTTCGTCGACGAGGCCGGACGGCTCGTCGCGGTCGACTTCGGCATCATGGGCCGGCTCACCGAGAACGAGCGGCGGTTCCTGGCCGAGATCCTCTACGGCTTCATCAGCCGCGACTACCGGCGCGCCGCCGAGGTGCATTTCGAGGCCGGCTACGTGCCGGCGAGCCAGTCGATCGACGAGTTCACCCAGGCGATCCGGGCGATCGGCGAGCCGATCCACAACCGCAGCGCCGAAGACATCTCGATGGCGAAGCTGCTCACCTTGCTGTTCGAGGTGACGGCGCTGTTCGACATGAAGACGCGGCCCGAGCTGCTGCTCCTGCAGAAGACCATGGTGGTGGTCGAGGGCGTCGGCCGCATGCTCGACCCCAAGCTCGACATGTGGCGGACCGCCGAGCCGGTGGTGCGGGCCTGGCTGGAGCGTCACCTCGGGCCGGCCGGCCGGGTCGAGGGCGCGGTCGAGGGCGTCGGCGAGGTCGGCCGCTTCCTCGGCGCGATGCCGACGCTGTTGTCGCGCGCCGCGCGCCTCTCGGCCCAGATCGACGTCGCCACCCGCGATGGGCTGCTGCTCGCCCCCGAGACGGTCGCCGGCATCGGGGAGGCCGAGGCCCGCCGCAACCGCGGCACCACGGTCGCCCTGTGGGTCATCGCCGTTCTGCTGCTGTTGAACCTGATGCGGTGACGGCGGCGATTTTGATCGGCGTGCGGCGAGTGCTACGGTCGCGCCGCACACCGACGTCCGTCATGCCCGGCCTCGTGCCGGGCATCCACGATGCGGCGCAGGCCGCAAACGACGTGGATGACCGGGACGAGCCCGGCCATGACGATGGAGAGCTTCTCACAATCGGCGACTCCCGATCCTCATGACCCTCGCCTCCAAAAGAATCCTCCTCGTCATCAGCGGCGGCATCGCCGCCTACAAGGCGCTCGACCTGATCCGCCGGTTTCGCGAGCGCGGCGCTTCGGTGCGGGTGGTGATGACCCGCTCGGCGACCGAGTTCGTCACGCCGCTGTCGGCCGGGGCGCTCGCCGGCGAGCCGGCCTACACGGATCTGTTCGACGCCAAGACCGAGTTCGACGTCGGCCACATCCGGCTCGCGCGCGAATGCGACCTCGTGGTCGTCGCGCCGGCGACCGCCAACTTTTTGGCCAAGATGGCCGGCGGCCATGCCGACGACCTCGCCTCCACGGTGCTGCTCGCCACCGACAGGCCGATTCTGGTCGCCCCCGCCATGAACCCGGTGATGTGGGCCGCGAAGGCGACCCGGCGCAACGTCGCCCAGCTCGTCGCCGACGGGGTCGCGATGGTCGGCCCCAATGCCGGCGAGATGGCGGAGAAGAACGAGGCCGGCGTCGGCCGCATGGCGGAACCGCTGGAGATCGTCGCCGCTGCCGAGCGGCTGCTCGCCGCGGGCGATCCCACGAGCCGGCCGCTCGCGGGCAAGAGGCTGCTCGTCACCTCCGGGCCGACCCACGAGCCGATCGACCCGGTGCGCTACATCGCCAACCGCTCGTCCGGCAAGCAGGGCCACGCCATCGCGGCCGCGGCCGCGGCGGCCGGCGCCGCCGTGACACTGATCTCCGGCCCGGTGACGCTCGCCGATCCGCCCGGCGTGACCGTGGTGCATGTCGAGAGCGCGCGAGACATGCTGGCCGCCGTCGAGGCGGCTCTTCCGGTCGATGCCGCCGTGTTCGCGGCCGCCGTCGCCGACTGGCGCGTGGCGAGCGCCGGCACCCAGAAGATCAAGAAGGGCGCGGCCGGCACGCCGCAGCTCGCGCTGGTCGAGAACCCCGACATCCTCAAGACAATCGCGACCCGCACGAGCGGTCGCCCGCCCCTCGTCGTCGGCTTCGCGGCCGAGACCGAGAATGTCCTCGTGAACGCACGTGACAAGCTCGCCCGTAAGGGCTGCGACTGGATCGTCGCCAACGACGTCTCGGCCGACAGCGGCATCGCCGGCGGCGTGATGGGCGGCGACCGCAACAGCGTCCATCTGGTGACGAGAGACGGCGTCGACTCGTGGCCCGTGCAGTCGAAGGACGCGGTCGCGCGCGCGCTGGTGATGCGCATCGCCGCCGCCCTGAAGGATCCCGCATGAGCATTCGAGAGCTTCGCGTCGTGCGGCTGCCGCACGGCGCCGACCTGCCGCTGCCCGCCTATCAGAGCGAGGCCGCGGCCGGCCTCGATCTCCTCGCCGCCGTGCCGGCCGACGCGCCCGTGACGATCGCGCCGGGAGGCCGTGCCCTGATCCCGACCGGGCTCGTCATCGCGCTGCCGCCGGGCACCGAAGGCCAGGTGCGGCCGCGCTCCGGCCTCGCCGCCCGTCACGGCGTCACGGTGCTCAACACGCCGGGCACGATCGACGCCGACTATCGCGGCGAGGTGCAGGTGATCCTCGTTAATTTCGGCGAGGCGCCGTTCGAGGTCGTGCGCGGCAGCCGCATCGCCCAGCTGGTGATCGCGCCCGTCTTACATGTCGATGTTCGCTTGTCCGAGACGCTGGACGAGACGGCGCGCGGCGCCGGCGGCTTCGGCTCGACCGGCATCCACGGCCCGCGCTGAAAAATTCGTCGGCGATCCGACCTAGAGCGGTTTCCGCTGAAGGCGACCCACACTCCGCTCATGCCCGCGGAGGCGGGCATCCAGCGCCGCACGTCGAGCGGCCCCTGGGTTCCCGCCTTCGCGGGGACGAGCGGCAGGCGGGGTCGATTCATCACAATCGAAAGCCGCTCGAGCGGCGATCGGTGACGATCGGGTGATGACTTGGGTGTCACCCGACGAACCAGCATGGCGGATTTTCACCCCGCCACCCCCACGTTCACTCTCTGGACTCTTCCGGCGCGACTCGGGTTGAGGCACATTGATCTGCGATTCGCGACGCCGCCTCCGAGCGGCCCGTCGCGGGGCGGCGGCGGAGTGTCTTCCGACGCCGGGGGGTTAAGTTTCCGCGTCCCAAAAAACCGAGCATGCCGCACGCCTTCTCGGGCGCGCGCGGTGCATTGACGAGTCGATCGGGCCGGTCCGGCCGATGCGGATCGGAACCGAAGGGGTGAGAAGGCGATGGGGGACGAGGGCGCGACGAGAAGCCGAGGCCGTCGTCCGCTGCGCCGGCGCGGCCCCGCTGTCGTCCTGCTCGTCGGTTCGATCGATATCCTTCGCCCGGCGACGTCGATGTCCGCGATCGCGATCGCGGCCCTGCTCCTCGGCGCGGATCACGCCGCCGCCGGGCTGCTCGACGGCGCGCCGCTCGCCGCGGCGACGCGGCTCGGCGCCCAGGAGCTGGCGACGCTCGTGCTGCTGATCGGCGTCGTCGCCTTCGCGGTCGTCACCGCGATCGCGCTTCTGCGGACGCGCGGCCGCGCCGCCGCCGAGCAGCAGGTCGCCCGCGCCACCATCGCCGGACTCCATTCCGACATCGATCGCCTCGCCGCGCTGCTGATGTCGGAGCCGCAGGTGCTCGTCGTCTGGACCGCCGGCTTCGGCGAGCCGGAGGTGATCGGCGAGGTCTCGTTCATCGCCCCGACGCTCGCCCCGCACGACATCCTCGCCTACGACCAGTGGCTGAGCCCCGAGCTCGCCCGGGCGCTCGGCGACGCGATCGAGCGGCTGCGCGTCAAGGGCGAGGCCTTCGCGCTGCTTCTCACCACGATCCAGGGCCGCCATGTCGAGGCGGAAGGCCGTCCGATCGGCGGCTTCGCCGTGATGAAGCTGCGCAACGTCACCGGCATCAAGCGTGACCTCGCCGAGTCGAGCGTCCGTTGCCAGAAGCTGCAGAACGAGGCGGACGCCCTGCGCAGCCTGGTCGAGATGCTGCCGGCGCCGGTGTGGATGCGCGACACCGCCGGCCAGCTGGTGCTGGTCAACGCCGCCTATGCCCGCGCCGTCGAGACGAGCGACCCGGCGACCGCGGTCGCCCGCCATGTCGAGCTGCTCGGCCGCGCCGAGCGCGAGACGATCGCCCGCACGCTCGACACCGGCAGCGGCTATGCGGGCCGCGTCACCGCGATCATGGCCGGCGCCCGCCGCAGCCTCGACGTGCTGGAGCTGCCGGTCGCGCAGGGGCGCGTCGGCGTCGCCATCGACGCCACCGAAGCCGAGCGGCTGCGCAGCGAGCTCGATCACGTCAAGGCCGGCCACCGCCGCACCTTCGACCACCTCGCCACCGGTGTCGCCGTGTTCGGCGCCGACCGTCGCCTGTCCTTCTACAACGCGGCGTACCGGACGCTGTGGGATCTCGAGCCCGACTACCTCGCCGAGGCGCCGAGCGACTCGGCCGTGCTCGACCGCCTGCGGGCGGCGCGCCGGCTGCCCGAGCAGCAGGACTTCCGCCTGTGGAAGACCAACCTGCACCGGGCCTACACCTCGACCGAGAGCGAGACCCACGAGTGGCATCTGCCGGACCGCCGCACCCTGCGCGTGGTCACCACGCCGAACCCGGAAGGCGGCGTCACCTATCTGTTCACCGACATCACCGAGCGGCTCGAGCTCGAGCGTCGCGCCGACGCGCTGACCCGGGTCCAGGGCGAGACGCTCGACAACCTCGCCGAGGCGGTCTCGGTCTACGGCAGCGACGGCCGCCTGCGGCTGTTCAACCCGGCCTTCGCGACCAGCTGGAAGCTCGCGCCCGACCTGCTCGCCAGCCGTCCGCATGTCGAGAGCGTGATCGAGATGTGCCGGCCGCTCTATCGCGACGAGGCGACCTGGCAGCGGCTGCGCGCCGCCGTCACCGGCCTCGACAAGCGCGACGCCACGAGCGGCCGGATCGAGCGCAGCGACGGCTGCGTGATGGACTTCGCCACCGTGCCGCTGCCGGACGGCGCGACGCTCGTCACGTTCCACGACGTGACCGACTCGGTGAACGTCGAGCGCGCCCTGCTCGAGCGCAACGAGGCGCTGGTCGCCGCCGACGAGCTGAAGCTCGACTTCGTCCACCACGTCTCCTACGAGCTGCGCTCGCCGCTCACAAACATCATCGGCTTCGCCCACTTCCTCGGCGACCAGTCGACCGGCCCGCTCAACGACAAGCAGTCCGAGTATCTCGGCTACATCACGGTCTCGACCAACGCGCTGCTCGCCATCATCAACAACATCCTCGACCTCGCGACGATCGACGCCGGCGCCATGACGCTCAATCTCGGCGAGGTCGACATCCGCGCCACCATGGAGGCGGCGGCCGAGGGCGTGCAGGACCGCGTGGTGCAGAACGACCTGGTGCTGGAGCTGCGCGCCCAGCCCGGCATCGGCGGCTTCACGGCGGACGGACGGCGGCTGCGCCAGGTGCTGTTCAACCTGCTCTCCAACGCGATCGGCTTCTCGCCGCCCGGCGGCCGCGTCGTGCTGGGCGCCGAGCGCACCGCGGAGGCCGTGGTGTTCTCGGTGATGGACGAGGGCCCCGGCATCCCGCCGGAGCTGACCGACAAGGTGTTCGACTGGTTCGAGAGCGACCCGCGCGGCTCCGACCACCGCGGTGCCGGCCTCGGCCTGTCGATTGTCCGCTCCTTCGTCGAGCTGCACGGCGGCACGGTGCGAATCGACAGCGCGATTGGACAGGGCACCACGGTGATGTGTATTTTCCCTCTCGTGACCACGGCGGCTCGTAGCGCCGCCGAGTGAGCGTCCCGAGCGAGAGCCGGGGCGGCCAGTCCCCGGAAGAGACCGACACCCGTCCATGGAACCCGTCCGGCCCGGCAGCACGCCGATCACGCTGACCCTGGCCGACGAGGAGGCGACCCGCCGGTTCGCCGCCGACCTCGCCACCACGCTCGATCCCGGCGACGTGGTGATGCTCTCGGGCGACCTCGGCGCTGGCAAGACGACGCTCGCCCGCGCCCTCATCCGCCATCTCGCCGACGATCCCGAGCTCGACGTCCCGAGCCCGACCTTCACGCTCGTCCAGAGCTACGAGATGGCGCGCTTCACCCTGATGCATGCCGACTTCTACCGGCTGCAGAGCGAGGACGACCTCGCCGAGCTGGGCCTCGCCGAGATTCCGTCCGACGCCGTGGTGCTGATCGAGTGGCCCGACCGGGCGCCCGGCCTGGTCGCCGAGGACCGGCTGGAGATCGAGCTGCGGCTGCGGCCGGACCAGGGCGAGGACACCCGCATCGCCCATGTCGCCGGGCACGGCCGGCTCTCCGGCCGGGTCGAGCGCATCCTGCATCTGCGGCGCTTCCTGGAGAAGGCCGGCGTCGCCGACGCACGGCGCGAGCGCCTCGCCGGCGACGCCTCGGCGCGCTCCTACGAGCGGGTGCAGCTCGCCGACCGCACCATTCTCCTGATGAACGCGCCGCGCCGCCCGGACGGCCCGCCGATCCGCAACGGCCGCAGCTACAGCGCCATCGCCCACCTGTCCGAGGACGTGAAGGCCTTCGTGGCCGTGGCGGACGCGCTGCGCACGCTCGGCTTCTCGGCCCCCGAGGTCTATGCCGCCGACCTCGCCGAAGGCTTCATCCTGGTCGAGGACTTGGGCGACGAGACGGTCGTGGCCGGCGACCCGCCCGCCCCGATCGAGGAGCGCTACCGGGCCGCCGTCGACCTCCTGGTCGCCCTGCACGGCCACATGCTGCTGCCGGCCGAGCTGCCGGTGACGCCGCAGCTCACCTATCGGCTGCCCGACTACGACCTCGACGCCTTCCTGATCGAGATCGAGCTGTTGCTCGACTGGTATCTGCCGCGGCTCACCGCCGTGCCGTCGACCCCGGCGCGCAGCGCCTTCCTGTCGTTCTGGCGCGACGCGCTCAAGCCCGTGCTGGCGCAGCCGCCGACCTGGGTGCTGCGCGACTTCCACTCGCCCAACCTGATCTGGCTGCCGGAGCGGAGCGGGATCGCGCGGGTCGGCGTCATCGACTTCCAGGACGCCGTGATGGGGCCGGCCGCCTACGACCTCGCCTCGCTCCTGCAGGACGCCCGCGTCACCGTGCCGGAGGAGCTGGAGATCGAGCTTCTCGGCCGCTACGCCAAGGCGCGCCGGGCCAACGAGCCGGCCTTCGACGTCGGCCAGTTCGCCCAGATCTACGCCACCGTCGCGGCGCAGCGGGCGACCAAGATCCTCGGCATCTTCGCGCGCCTGGAGAAGCGCGACGGCAAGCCCCAGTATCTGCGCCACATGCCGCGCGTGATGACCTACCTGCAGCGGGCGCTGGCGCATCCCTCACTCGCCCCGCTCAAGGCGTGGTACGGCGCCTATGTGCCGCCGCCGCCGGGCGGCGCCGGCTGACGCGCGCCCGGCCCGCCCCGGCGCATGGTAAGGGCTTGGAAAGTCTGCGGCATTATAGTCGGCCTCCGGTGAGCTAGCGGACCGGGACGGATGAACACCGAGCGCAAGGCGGGCGACCGCGTCGAGTTCGAGCACGGCTACGCCGCGCGCATCATGGGAATCGACGGCACCTGGCAGCGCGAGGTGCTGCTGGAGGACGTCTCCGACACCGAGGCCAAGCTCACCGTCTTCGGCTCGACCGAGGAGATCAACCTGGACGAGTTCTTCCTGGTCCTCTCCAACTGGGGCCATGCCCACCGGCGCTGCGAGCGGGTGTGGCTGAACGGCGACCAGATCGGCGTGCGCTTCCTCAAGAACGTCCAAAAAGCCCGCCGCGAGCGCAAGCGCCCGAAATTCGAGATGTGAACCGCCCTCCTCCGGGTCGAGACCAAGCCCACGGGGCGGGTCCGGGTCATCGGCTCGCCATGCCGTGGCGCCACGCTCGGCGCACCCTGGGCATGCGGTCGCAGCGATTCGGTTGCTGTTGAGCCCGCCGCCAGAATCGTGTGCAAGAGGAGGCCCCCGAGAGGTCGCCGATGTCCGTTCCTGTCGCTTCCGCTTCCCCCTCCGCATCCCCCCGCACCGCCATGGTCCTGGCCGCCGGTCTCGGCACCCGCATGCGGCCGCTCACCGACACGCTGCCGAAGCCGCTGGTGCCGGTGGGCGGCAAGCCCCTGCTCGACCACGTGCTCGACCGTCTCGACGGCGCCGGGGTCGAGACCGTGGTGGTCAACGTGCATTTCTTCGCCGGCCAGATCGAGGAGCACCTCGCCGGGCGCACTCGCCCCCGCATCGTCGTCTCCGACGAGCGCGACACGCTGCTCGGCACCGGCGGCGGCATCGTCCGGGCGCTGCCGCAGCTCGGCGACGCGCCGTTCTTCCTCGTGAATGCCGACACGCTGTGGATCGACGGGGTGCGAACGAATCTCGACTGGCTCGCCCGCATGTTCGATCCGGCCCGGATGGACGCGCTCCTGCTCCTCGCCGCCACCTCGACCAGCGTCGGCTATGCCGGACGCGGCGACTACCTGATGACGGCCGACGGCCGCCTCAAGCGGCGCGCCGAGCGCGAGGTGGTGCCGTTCGTCTATTCGGGTGTCTCGCTGCTGTCGCCGGCGCTGTTCGCCGACGCCCCGTCCGGCGCCTTTCCGCTCACCACGCTGTTCGACCGCGCCGAGGAGGCCGGCCGCCTGTACGGCCTGCGGCTCGAAGGCGTGTGGATGCATGTCGGCACGCCCGAGGCGATCGCCGCCGCCGAGCGCGCGATTCTGGTGAGCGCCGCCTAGAGCGATTTCTGTCGAGACCAACCGGCACCACATCCGCTCGTCCCCGCGAAGGCGGGGACCCAGGAGCGTCACGGCACGCGGTCCCTGGATCCCCGCCTTCGCGGGGATGAGCGGAGCGTGGGTCGACTTCGGTGGAAAGCACTCTAGCCGCCGTCCGCGGCCCCCCCGTCCGGCGCCGCGCCGGTCGCGGGCTTGCCGCGCGATGCCAGCGCCTCGCCGACCGCGACCTTCAGCTCGGCGAGCGTGAACGGCTTGGTGATCACGTCGTGGATCAGCGCCTCGAGCCCGTGGGCGCGCTCGCGCTGGTCCGCATAGGCGGTCATCAGGAGGATGATCAGATCCGGATAGTCGCGCGCCGCCGAGAGGGCGAGCGCGATGCCGTCCATCAGCGGCATGCGGATGTCGGTCAACAGCAGATCGAAACGACCCTCCTCGCGGCCGAGCACGTCGAGCGCCTCGGCGCCGTCGGCGGCCGCGATCACGTCGTGTCCCTCCTGGGTGAGGCCGCGCACCACCAGGGTCCGGAGCGTGTCCTCGTCTTCGGCGATCAGGATTCGGGCCACCGGGTCCTCGTGCTCACAATCGATTCGGCAGTATCGAAGCGCGACGGCGTGTCGTCGAGTCGTCGCGCCTCTCGGTGTCGGGCGCACCGGCCGGGCGACAGGGCCCGGCCGCCGCGGCGGTCGGCGGGGGTCAGAGGTCGCGCCGGTTGAAGAACCGCACGAACACCTCGCGGCTGTCGGCCGGCGGCGAGGCGAGACGGGTGCGGAACGGCTGCGATTCGCCCGGCGCCAGGCTCGGCTTCTGGGGCAGCGCCGTCCAGGTGTGGGTCTCGGCGCCGTGCTGGTCCCGCATGGCGAAGCGCAGGCGCGGCACGTCGATGCGCACCTTCGAGACGTTGACGACGACACCCTCGACGATCACCACCGGCACCTTGTCGGAGACGTCGGCCTGGACCTTGACGGCGTCGAAGGCCAGCCCGCGCAGATTGACGGGCAGGCCGATCGCGGCGAACAGGCCGCCGGTCTGCGGCAGGGCGCGCACCACGTCGGCCCGCCAGCCCAGGATGGCGCCGATCACCACCAGGAGGGCGAGCGACACGGTCGCCCAGGTCGGCTTCGGGATCGCGAAGCGCCGCTTGCCCTGCGGCTTCGCCCGCTCGCGGGCGATGCGGCGCGCCTCGGCCGCCTCGAACTCGGCATCCCAGTCGCGCGTCGGTCCCTCCGGCAGGGTGAAGGGGTCGGTCTCGGGCACCACCGAGGGCGCATCCTCGACGGCGGCGGCCGAAAACCCGTCTGGCTCCGGCTCGGCCGCGGCGGCCGGCTTCGGCGGCATCAGATCGTCGGGCCAGCCGTCGTCCTCGGGCTCCGCCGAGGCGGCGGATGCCGGTGGCGCATCAAAGCCGGTCGGGGCGGTTCCGCCGCCCCAGCCGGGTTCCCCCGCCGATGCGGTGGCGAAGGCGGAGGCGGCCGCCGCGGCGGCGCGCTCGGTCTCGCGGCGGGCCGCCTCGCGGCGGAACGCCGCCTCCTCGGCCCGGACCGCATCCTCGGCCGTCGCGGTCC
This sequence comes from Rhodoplanes sp. SY1, assembly GCF_046000175.1. Taxonomy (NCBI): domain Bacteria; kingdom Pseudomonadati; phylum Pseudomonadota; class Alphaproteobacteria; order Hyphomicrobiales; family Nitrobacteraceae; genus Rhodoplanes; species Rhodoplanes sp. SY1. Next base: position 59,539 of record NZ_JBEOMB010000038.1, on the reverse strand, counting down.
ATTCGGTCCGGCACTCGGCGCAACGCACCGCCCGGCCGCGCCCGACGGACGCCTCCGGAACCTCGTACCAAGCCTCGCAGCGCGGGCAGACGATCTTCATGACGCCGACACTTCGCAGTCCCGTTCCCCCGCATTATCGCCCGCGTTTCGTTAATGATCCGGAAACCAAAGTGGTGGTGCTGTCGAGAACGGCCCATCGGCCGTCGGCGGGAGCCGGACGCGGGCCGTGGACGGCGACCGCGTTCCGCCGGTGCGGACGTGCCGGCGGCCGCGGCTTCGAGTAAAAGGGTGCGAATCGTCGTGTGCCGCCGCCGGTCCGCGGCGGCCCGAGGGTCCCGATCACCCGGGACGGAGCGGAGAACGGCTTGGTTCGGTTCGAGAATGTGGGGCTGCGTTACGGTCTGGGTCCGGAGGTTCTCCGCGACCTCACGTTCCGCATCGAGCCGCACTCGTTCCAGTTCCTCACCGGCCCGTCGGGCGCCGGCAAGACCTCGCTCCTGCGGCTCCTGTTCCTGTCGCTCAAGCCGACCCGCGGCCTGATCACCCTGTTCGACCACGACGTCGCCACGCTCGACAAGGATTCGCTCGCCGTGCTGCGGCGGCGGATCGGCATCGTGTTCCAGGACTTCCGCCTGCTCGACCACATGACGACCTACGAGAACGTGGCGCTGCCGCTGCGGGTGCTCGGTCGCGAGGAGGAGAGCTATCGCCACGAGGTCGAGGAACTGCTGCACTGGGTCGGCCTCGGCCACCGCATGACGTCGCTGCCGCCGATCCTGTCGGGCGGCGAGAAGCAGCGCGCCGCCATCGCGCGCGCCGTGATCGCACGGCCGCAGCTCCTGCTCGCCGACGAGCCGACCGGCAATGTCGATCCCAATCTCGCCAAGCGGCTGCTGCGCCTGTTCATCGAGCTCAACAAGTCGGGCACCTCGGTGGTGATCGCCACCCACGACATCGGCCTGATGGACCAGTACGACGCGCGCCGGCTGGTGCTGCACGAGGGTCGGATCCATGTCTACGACTGACTACGGACGCGACCACGATCACCCGCACGACCCTCACGACGACGGCCATGCGCCGGCCGCGCGGCCGTCGCGCCTGGCGGCGCTCGCCGGCCTCCTGCGCCGCAAGCCGCGCGAGACGCCGATCGTGCCGCGCAGCTCGATCTCCGCCACGGCGCTGACCGCCGTGGTCGCCATCATGACGTTCCTGGCGTCGCTGACCACCGGCGCCGTGGTGCTGGTGAAGGGCGCCGCCTCCGATTGGCAGGCCGACGTTTCCCGCGAGGTGACGATCCAGGTGCGGCCGATGGCCGGGCGCGACCTCGAGGTCGACGTCGTGCGGGCCGTCGAGATCGCCCGCGCCGCGCCGGGCGTCACCGCCGTGCGGGCGCAGGACAAGGCCGAATCGGCGCGCCTGCTCGAGCCCTGGCTCGGCTCCGGCCTGTCGCTCGACAGCCTGCCGGTGCCGCGCCTGATCGTCGTCGAGACGGCGTCCGGGCGGCCGCCCGATCTCGCCGCCCTCAAGGCGCGGCTCGCCGCCGAGGTCGCCGGCGCGACGCTCGACGACCATCGCGGCTTCACCCGCCGGCTGCGCGCCATGGCCGACACCGTGGTGGCGATCGGGCTCGCCATCCTGGCCCTGGTGACGGCCGCGACCGTGCTGTCGGTCGCCTTCGCGACCCGCGGCGCCATGGCGACCAACCGGCCGACCGTCGAGGTGCTGCACTTCATCGGCGCCAAGGACGCCTATGTGGCCGGCCAGTTCATGCGGCACTTCCTGTTCCTCGGCCTGCAGGGCGGGGCGATCGGCGGCGGCGCCGCGGTGCTGCTGTTCCTGGTCCTCGGGCTGATCGGCGGCCGGCTGTTCGGGCTCGGCGGCGCCGACGCGGCCGCTATGTTCGGCGGCCTGTCGCTCGGGGTCGGCGGCTACCTGGTGCTGCTCGTCCAGGTCGTGCTGGTCGGCATCGTGACCGCGTTCACGTCGCGCCGGGTGGTGGCCGCGACCCTCCGGCAGGTGCGCTGAGGGCGTCCCCGCCCCGTTGAGCCCTTGGCCGGCCACCGGGAACGCCTTCCCGGCGCCGAATTTGACGATATTGTCGTCGTCGGGACGTGAGTTCATGGCAGTCGAGGACGGACGATCGGCGCGCGACCGCGCGGGCGGCGCCCCCCCGGGGCGGCCCGGCCGCGTCGATGCGCGCCCGCCCGCCACCGCCGCGGCGCCACGCCCTGCCCGTCATACGCTGCGCCGTCTGCTGCTCGCCCTGGTCGGGCTGGGCGGGCTCGCCGTCGTCGCCTTCCTGGCCGGCTTCGTCGCCTTCGCGGACCGGGTGCCGCGCCGCGAGGTGGCGCTCGCCGGCACGGCCGACGGCATCGTGGCGCTCACCGGCGGCGCCTCGCGCGTCGTCGACGCGGTCGAGCTGCTCGCCTCCGGGCGCGGCCGGCGGCTGTTGATCACCGGGGTCCACCGCACCACCAACTCGAACGAGCTGGCCCGCAACGTTCCCGATTTCGAGCGCCTTTTCGCCTGCTGCATCGACCTCGACCACGAGGCGCGCAACACCATCGGCAACGCCGTCGAGACGCGGCGCTGGACCAACGACCGCGGCGTCCGCTCGCTGGTCGTCGTCACCTCGAGCTACCACATGCCGCGCGCCATGGCCGAGCTCGGCCACCGGCTTCCGGGGGTCGCGCTGATCCCCTATCCGGTGGTGACGCCGGCGCGGGCGGAGCCGTGGTGGGCGAGCGCCGCCAATGCCCGGCTTCTCATGACCGAGTACGTGAAGTACATCGTGGCGCTGGCGCGCATCCGGATCGAGCCCGTGGTCGATCTCACCGACGTCGCCCAGCGCCGGCCTCGGCCGCCGGCAGCCGTTCCGCCGGGACCCGCAACGTGATCGTCGTCCGCTCCGTCCTGTTCACGGTCGCCTTCTACGCCACCACGGTCGCGTTCCTGCTGGCGGCGCTGCCGGCCCTGCTGCTGCCGCATCGTGCCATGGTGACGATGGCGAAGGCGTGGGGCCGCACCAGCGTGTGGCTCCTGCGGGCCGTCTGCGGCATCGCGGTCGAGTGGCGCGGCCTGGAGAAGATGCCGCCCGGCGCCCTGCTGGTCGCGGCCAAGCACCAGTCGGCCTGGGAGACCTTCGCGCTCCTGCCGCTGTTCGACGACCCGAGCTTCATCATCAAGCGCGAGCTGACCTTCATCCCGCTCTACGGCTGGTACGCCCGCAAGGCCGGCATGATCCCGGTCGACCGCACCGCCGGCCGCGCCGCGCTGGTCGAGATGAGCCGCGCCGCCCGCGCGCTGCTCGACCACGGTCGCCAGATCCTGATCTTCCCCGAGGGCACCCGCAGCGCGCCCGGCGCGCCGCCCGACTACAAGCCGGGCATCGCGCTGCTCTACGGCGAGCTGGGGGTCGCCTGCCTGCCGATCGCCCTGAACTCCGGCCTGCACTGGCCGCGGCGGAGCTTTCTGAGACCGCCCGGGACCATCCTGGTCGAGGTGCTCGACCCGATCCCGCCCGGGCTGCCCCGGCGGGCTTTTCTGCAGCGGCTGCAGGAGACGATCGAGCCGGCGACGGCCCGGCTGGTCGCCGAAGGACAGGGCCGGCTCGGGTCGGCACCGCCGGCCGCATCGCCCGCTCAGCCCGACGGCGTGTCGGCCGGCCGGTCGTGAGCGGGGCGCGCCTCGGGCGCGCTCAGCCGGCGGGCGATGGCGTGCAGGCCGGCGTCGCGGCAGCCCTGCGCCTCCAGCTCGCGCACCGTGGCGATGACGTAGTCGCGGTTCGGTCCCGACTGGCCGTGCCCCTGGCGGACCAGATGGAGCTGCTGCTCGAGGTCGAGCCGGCCGGCGTATTGCGGGTGGCTGCGGTCGACCACATAGACCAGCGCCCGCACCCGCTGTTCCGCCACGCGGGGCGCCTCGCCCGTTCCGCCGCCCCCTGCCCGGCCCGGCGTGTCGCCCGGCGCGCCGTCGAGGAGAACGACCGGCCGCAGCGTCTCCAGATAGACGTGGGTGACCTGCTCGCGCGCCCGCAGATAGGCGATCGTCTCGGCCCGGTGCGCGGCCGCGACCCGGAAGGCGATGCCCCGGCAGGTGCCGCCGCGGTCGAGCCCGAGGACGAGGCCGGGCTTCTCCGGGGTGCCGCGATGCACGAAGGAGTACACGCACAGCGCCCGATGCAGGCCGTTGAGCCGCGCCGGCACGCGCGCGACGAACGGGAATCCGGGCCGCCACATCAGCGAGCCGTAGCCGAAGACCCACAGGTCGCCGTCGCCGTGATCGATGCCTTTCGGGTCGATGTCGGTGGTCGTGGGCACGCTCGTTCCCGCTGGCGCCGGCGCGGCGCGACCCGGAAGCGACGCTTCGGACGGGTTGACACCAGACTGCCACAAGGCTCGCCTAACAGCCCCTCCGGCCCGCGGCAAGCCCGTCGCGGCGTCGCGCCCCGGGCCGGGCCGCGAAAAGCGCGAAAGGATCAACCGTGAGGTCGGTCGAAGACGAGGTTCCGCCGGCGCGCCGCAAGCGCCGGCCCTGGCTGATCGCGCTGCCGCTGGTCCTGGTGGCCGTGATCGCCGCCGGCTGGACGGCGTTCTGGTTCCAGGCCGCCTCCGTCACCCGCACCGTGCTGGCCGGCTGGCAGGAGAACGAGGCCGCGCTCGGCCGCGACTACACATGCGCGAGCCAGGACGTCGGCGGCTTCCCGTTCCGCTTCGAGTTCCGCTGCACCGACCCGGTCGCCGCGCTGCGCTCGGCGACGCCGCCGGCCACGCTCGCCGCCAAGGCCGCGACCGTGGTGGCACAGATCTGGGAGCCCACCCTGATCGTCGGCGAGGCGACCGGCCCGCTGAAGATCGGCGAGGTCGGGGCGGCGCCCGTGCTGGCGATCGACTGGTCGCTCGCCCAGGCGAGCCTGCGCGGCCTGCCGACCGATCCGGAACGGCTGTCGGTGGTGCTCGACCGGCCGATCGCGACGTCGCTCGACGGCACCCGCGAGGGCCTGGTCGGCCAGGCCGTGCGCGCCGCCTTCCACGCCCGGATCGCCGGCGGCTCGGCCCGGCAGAACCCGGTGCTCGATCTCGCGCTGTCGCTCGACGAGGCGAGCGCCCCGGTGCTCGGACGCGCCGGGGTGGTGCCGCTCGACATCGATGCGGTCGGGGTGCTGCGCGGCCTTCCGTCGCTCAAGCCGCGGCCGCTCAAGGAGACGCTGCGCACCCTGCAGGCGGCCGGCGGGCGGCTGGAGATCACCCGCGCCCGCCTGCAGCAGGGCGACATCGTGGCGACCGGCACGGGCACGCTCGGCCTGTCGCCGCGCGGTGCGCTCGACGGCGAGCTGCAGCTCGTCGTCGTCAATGCCGACAAGCTCCTGCCGCTCTTCGGTGTCGACCAGCTGGTCAACCAGCTGCTGCCGCAGGCGACCCGCGAGAAGCTCGCGCCCGGGCTCGACAAGCTGCTTCCGGGACTGGGAAACGTGCTGCGCGGCCCGGCCGGTGGCGGCGGCGTCTCGGCCGAGGCCCTGGGACCGGCGACCGAGCTCGAGGGCAAGCGCGCCGTGAAGGTGCCACTGCGATTCGCCGACGGCGCCGTGCTGCTCGGCCCGTTCAAGGTCGGGCAACTGCCGCCCCTGTACTGAAGCTGGTAGTCGCCGAACCGCAGAGGTGGTGGCCGCGCCGCGGCGCGGCTCTCGCCTCACGCCGCGGAGGCGACCCGCAGGCGCTCGTCGCCGTTCAGGAGCCGGGCGATCGCCTTCCAGAAATCCGCGACCGCGCCCGGGTCGTGCCAGTGCACGCCGGCGTCGGGCTTCGCGGCGCACGGCTCGACGCTCCACCTGGCACCGGTCCAGTCGGTCCCCGGCGCGCATTGCGCCACGACCGCAGCGACCATCGTGCGGGTGACCGCGGTGGTCGGGCCCCGCCACACGGTGCCGTGGTCGGCGGTGGGAACACCGACCGTGACCCAGAAGCGACCGTCGCCCGCCGGCGTCACCGCGAGCAACACGGCGCCGACTCCCGTTTCGGTGCTTCCGACGATCGCGTGACCATCACGCAGCGACGACATCATAAGCGAGAAAATATCCACCTGACCTCCTCTCCCGTTCGAATCGAAACCGAGACCCCACGACGATTCAGGGCGACGACATTCGATGGCGATGTCGACCGTCGTCGACCTCGCCGACCTATCGCTCACGCATTCGACAGTCCCATGACGGCCGCACCCGCGGCGCGGCCGCATCGCTGAAATCAGGACTGTTGCTCCGGCACGAATCCGATGCCGGCCGACCCTGGCGCAGTCCCTTGCAACCGAGCCGATGGTGAAATCGTAACGTGATCCCGGAAGCGGCCATAAGCAGCACAACTACGGACGCAGCGGCGCGGGCCGTCTCCTCTCGTCCTCCAGGCATCGCCCGGACACAGCACGGAAGCCCTTGAAACCAAGCCGGTTCTTCGCAGTGCACCAGATCCCGAGATACGCCGTCGCCATGCGACTACGACCATGGTCTGTCGGGCAAATCACTTACGTGCGATTGCCGAGGACGCGCCGATCACGTCGCTTCGCGACGGCCTCTCTCATGCGAGGCGGCGCACCGACGTGACCGTTCCGCCGCCGCTCGCTGCAATGCGGGCGATGACGTCGGCGACCGGCTCGCTCGCCACCGCCATGTGGTGCGCGTTGGCGTGCAGGAGCGTCGCCGGGTCGCGCACCAGCCCCACATGCCCTTTCCAGAAGACGAGGTCGCCGCGGCGCAGCGCACCCGGCTCTGGTGGCCCGTCGAGCGGGCGGCCGAGCGCCGTCTCCTGCATGTCGGTGTCGCGCGGGCAGACGATGCCGCAGGCCGTGAGCGCGACCTGCACGAGACCGGAGCAATCGAGACCCGCGACCGTCTTGCCGCCCCACAGGTACGGCGCCCCGATGAACGTTTCCGCGACCGCGACCGGATCGGTCTGCAGGCTCTCCACCGGCGCCAGATGCACGAGCGGCACGAAGCCACCGACCGCCGTCACGGCGAAGGCGCCGTCGGTGCGCACGACCGCGACGCGGCTGCCGAACGGCAGCGAGTCGAGCGGCGGACGCCGCACCGAGGGCGCCGGCAGGAGGTGGGTGCGCAGCGCCGTCACCCGGTGCGTCGGCGACGGTCCGGGGGGGCCGAGGGCGGCGGCCGGCATGTAGCCGACATAGCCGTCGGCCGCGAGCTGGCCCCAGGCGAAGCCGTCCTCGCCGAGCTCGTAGACGGTGACGCGCTCCCCCGCCAAGGCCTCGGTGAGCATCTCGGCGTCGGCCGCCGGCGCCTTTCGCAACGGCGCGCGGCCCGCCACGATCTCGTGGACGCGGCCCTCGACGAACCGCGCTGCCGCGACCTGCCCGTCCAGATGCTTCGCCGCGAGGTCGGGCCGCGCCGGCGTGAGGCGCGGATCGAACGGCGGTTTCGACGGCGTTTGCGCCCGCGCCACGACGGGCGCCAATGCGACAATGGGAAGGAGCGTCAGCAGATCGCGACGGTTCATGAGGCGGACAATTCGTAGGGTGGGCAAAGCGAAGCGTGCCCACCGTTCATCACCGCGTGGGCACGGCGCGTTCGCGCCTTTGCCCACCCTACAAGGGCTGGGTCCCCGCCTTCGCGGGGACGAGCGGATCGACGGCCGCCGAGATCGCGGCGCGCATTCGCCATCAGCCCCGCGGCGGGCGGCGACGCTCGGCGAACCAGGCCCGGTAGTCGGCCATCTTGGCGCGCTGCGAGGACGACGCCCGGCCCTTGCAGGTCGCGGCCTCCTGGCTGCCCTCGGGGGCGCCCCAGCGCAGCTCGGCGCAGTCGTTGACGTTGTAGGCCATCTCCAGCGCCTTCACGCGGTCGACGACGTCCTTGACCGTGAGGGTCCATTGCGAGCCGTCGGTGCGCGGATAGCTGAAAGTCCGCGCCGAGAGCTCGGCCGCCAGCACGCTCTCCAGCTCGGCCTTCACGTCGGCGACGCTCTTGCCGGCCGGCATGGCATAGCGCTCCGGCCGCCGCGCCACGCGGTCCGGATAGCCGCGCACCACGTCGATGGCGATCAAGAGGCGCAGGTCGCGCGACGGCGTCGCGAAGTCCTCCCACGCGCCGGTCGTCTCGAAGATCGCGGCGCCGTCCGGCATGTCGGCGGACTTGCCCGTGATCTGATACTTGCGGCCGTTCTCGACCGAGGTGACGCGCGCCCGCACCTGCTCGTCGAGCGCTTGGATCGCCTCCTTCATGGCCCGCAGCGGATCGAGCTGCGACGGCGAGATCACGTCCTCCATGCGGTCGTAGAAGGCCTCGACCGACATCTTCCCTTGGTCGAGCGAGACGTCGCCGTAGCTCGGGTTCTTGGCGATCTCGCGGTTGGTCAGCCGGCGCATGCCGCCGCCTTCCTGCACCACCGGGCGGAAGCGCTTGAAGCCGGGGCCGCCGAGCGCGGGATCGTCGGCGAACAGGAAGTTGCCGCGCCAGAAGCGCTTGATCGCGACGGTGCCGTCCGGCTGCGCGTCGACGGCGAGCATCACGCCGGCGGCGTCGCCGGTCTGCGGCACCCGCTTGGCGATGACCAGCAAGTGGCCGTAGGGGTCGGCATAGATGGTGCCGGGCCGCAGCGTCTCCTCGGAGAGCGCCACCGGATAATAGTCGGTGTTGTCGTCGGCGAGCGCGGTGCGGCCGGAGCCGGAATGCACGCCGTCGCCGATCGACCACTTCAGGTAATGCGCGAAGCCGGGGACGAGGCCGGCCGGCCGCGGCGGCGGCGACCACGGCTTCGGCGCCGGCTTGACGCCGGGGGCCGGCGTCACCGGCGCGGGCGGCGCAGCCGCCTGCTGGCGCAGCATGCCGAACAGCCCGGGCGACGGCGGCGGCACGGCCGGATCGGCCGAGGCGACGAGTTCCTCCGGGGGCGGCGCGGCGCGCGGCTCCTCGCGCTGGATGTTCCACCAGGCCGGGCAGCGCGGCGCCTGGCCACCGCCGCCGCGCGTGCACTTCGCGTAGCCGTAGGGCAGCCCCATCTTGAAGGCGAAGTAGGCGCGCAGGAAGTACGGAAGGTCGGCGCAATCGGGCCGGATGACGAGGTTCGCCTGGTCCTCGGCGAGGCCGAGGTGATTGAACAGGAGATTGCGCGAGCGGTCGCGCAGCACCTCGTGCAGGGCCTTCCAGGACGGCGGCGGCGCGTCGAGCGGGGCGTCGAACAGCCGCTCGACCCAGGCCGAGAACAGGTTCTCGTTGGCCCGCGTCCAGCTCGCCTTGACCGGCCATACGCTGCCGGCTTGCGTCTTCGGACGCGGCGGCTCGGTCGGCCTGACGGCGATCTCGCGGGAGATGGTGGCGCAGTCGGCCGTCGCAGCGTCCCGGGCGGTGCCGTCGCGGGTCAGCGTCACCTGCCAGGTGCCGGCGGCGGGCTGCGGCACCTCGGCGACCCAGAAGTACGGCGGGCCGCCGCGGCGGTCGCGCGACCGTGCCGCGACCGTGCCGTTCGGCGCCGTGAGGGTCAGCTCGCCGTCGAGCGGCTTTTCCGAGGTGAACAGGACGCGCAGCGGCGCGCCCTTCCACGGCGCCACCGGAGACGGCAGCACGGCGACGCCGGCGGCCTCGTCGCAAGCCGACGCTCCTTGCGCCCGCGCGGCGGGAGCCGAGAGGATCAGTGCGGAGGTGACGATCAGCGCAGAGGTGGCGATCAGCGAGAACATCGACGTGACGGCAGCGAGCCGGGTCGTGACGGCAGCGAGCCGAGGCGTGACGGCAGCGAGCCGACGGGCCGAAACCATGGAATTCCCCCTGTTTCCATGAGCGCGCGGCGGCAGAATACTGTGAAACCTATGGCTGAACGATGGCGGATTCTTCGGCCGGGCGGGCCCGAACCGTCATCCTCCGCTGATTACCGCAGCGCGGCCGCCTTCACCGCAGCCGCACGCCCTTTGTCGTGAAGCGTTGCGTCTTGCCGCCCGCGCTGCCGGGGCGGATCGGGCGGCGGGTGCCGGCCGCCTTGCCAGTGCCGGGGGGCTGGTGAGCCGGGACGAGCTGGTCCGGCCGCGACCCGATCAGGTCGCTGCGCCCCATCTCCTTCAGCGCCTCGCGCAGAAGCGGCCAGTTGTCGGGGTCGTGATAGCGCAGGAATGCCTTGTGCAGGCGCCGCTGGCGCAGCCCGGTGATCGCCGCGACCTTTTCCGACGCGCCGCGCCGCACGCCGCGCAGCGGGTTGACGCCCGAGTGGTACATGGCGGTCGCGGTCGCCATCGGCGACGGCAGGAAGGTCTGCACCTGGTCGGCGCGATAGCGATTCTTCTTGAGCCAGAGCGCGAGGTTCATCATGTCCTCGTCGGTCGTGCCCGGATGCGCCGCGATGAAATACGGGATCAGGAAGTACTGCTTGCCGGCCTTTTTCGCGGCCGCGTCGAACATCTCCTTGAAGCGGTCGTAGGCGCCGATGCCCGGCTTCATCATCTTGTCGAGCGGGCCGCGCTCGGTGTGCTCGGGCGCGATCTTGAGATAGCCGCCGACGTGATGGCTCACGAGCTCCTGGATGTAGTCGGGGCTCGTCACCGCGAGGTCGTAGCGCACCCCCGAGGCGACCATCACCTTCTTGACGCCCTTCACCTCGCGCACCTTGCGATAGAGCCTGATCAGCTCGTCGTGCGACGTGTTCAGGTTCGGGCAGATGTCGGGGAACACGCAGGACGGCTTGCGGCACGACGCCTCGATCGCCGGATCCTTGCAGGCCATGCGGTACATGTTGGCGGTCGGCCCGCCGATGTCGGAGATCACGCCGGTGAAGCCCGGCGTCCGGTCGCGGATGCGCTCGATCTCCTGCAAGATCGAGCCCTCCGAGCGGCTCTGGATCACGCGCCCTTCGTGCTCGGTGATCGAGCAGAACGTGCAGCCACCGAAGCAGCCGCGCATGATCGTCACCGAGAATTTTATCATATCCCAGGCCGGGATTTTGGCGTCGCCGTAGGAGGGATGCGGCGCCCGCGCATAGGGCAGGCCGTAGACGGCGTCCATCTCCTCGGTCGTCAGCGGGATCGGCGGCGGGTTGAGCCACAGATCGCGGTCGCCGTGGCGCTGGACGAGCGGGCGCGCATTGCCGGGATTGCTCTCCCGGTGCAGCACCCGCGACGCCCGCGCGTAAGCCTCCTTGTCCTGCTCGACCTGCTCGCAGCTCGGCAACCTGATCACGACGTCGCCGCGCACCTGGCGGGCGCCCTCGTCGGCGGCGTCGAGATCGTCGGCGTGAAGTTCGGTGGTGGTCTCGGGCACGCGGCGGAACAGCGCGACGCCGCGGATGTCGTCGAGCTCGCGCGGCGCCTCGCCCGCAGCGATGCGATGAGCGACTTCGACGACGGCGCGCTCGGCATTGCCGTAGAGCAGCAGATCGGCCTTGGCGTCGGCCAGCACCGAGCGGCGCACCTTGTCGGACCAGTAGTCGTAATGCGCGATGCGGCGCAGCGACGCCTCGATGCCGCCGAGAATGATCGGCACGTCCTTGAAGGCCTCGCGGCAGCGCTGCGCATAGACGAGCGTGCAGCGGTCCGGGCGCTTGCCACCCTCGCCGCCCGGCGTGTAGGCGTCATCGTGGCGCAGCCGACGGTCCGCCGTGTAGCGATTGACCATCGAGTCCATGTTGCCGCCGGTGACGCCGAAGAACACGCGCGGCCTGCCCAGCGCCTTGAACGGCTCGGCCGACTGCCAGTCCGGCTGCGCGATGATGCCGACCCGAAACCCCTGCGCCTCGAGCAGGCGCCCGATGATCGCCATCCCGAAGCTGGGATGGTCGACATAGGCGTCGCCCGTCACCAGCACGATGTCGCACGCGTCCCAGCCGAGCCGGTCCATCTCGGCCCGGCTCATCGGCAGGAACGGCGCCGGCCGGCGCTCTGTCCGATGGCGCGGCCAGGAGAACAGCGGCTTCGCCGAGAGCAGCGGTTGCGCCCTCGGGATCGCGGCGCCCTCGATGTTCGCTCTCTGGATCGGTTCGGCTGAAACGGGGGTGTTCATGAGGCCGAGGCTTAACGGCCCGGGCCGCCGAGTTCAACCGGCCGGCCGCCGCTTGACGCGATTGTGTCGCGGCAGCCGCGCGCCGCACGCGCGTGGCCCCCATGGAGCACCGCGGAATGCGGGACCACGAGCCGGCCCGCCAGCCGGCCGAAGCCCTCCCGCATTCCGCTTCGCTCCATGCGGGCTACGGCTGCGCGTGAGCTCCGACCGAACGAACGGCCCGATCAGATCACGCCCACCAGCCACAGCACCAGGACGAGGCTGAGCGGCACGCCCAGCCACCACAACAGAATCGGCATATCAGGCCTCCGGGGTTTGGTTTCACCCGGTCAACCGCGACCGCCCGTCCCCGTTCCGACCGTCCGGACGGTATTCTTGCGACGCTCCGCCTCGGCCGCCGCGCCCGCGGCGCCGATGTCAGCCCGGCAGCGCCCGTACCGCGATGCCGACGCAGACGATCAGCATCATCACCGGCAGGGCCCAGCGGATTTGCCAGCGCAGCTCCAGGCAGGCGGCGTGGAAGCGGCGGGTCGGGTCGGCGCAGGCGGCGGTGAGCCCGACCTCGATCATCAGCACCAGCACCAGATAGAGATAGCCGAGCGAGATCATCTGGGCGACCGGCGTGTTGAGCGAGATCGCCCCCGGAAAGCTCGACTCGAACGTGAAGCTCAGCGCCGCGAGGCCGAGCAGCGAGGAGAAGATCATCGTGCCCTTGTCCTTCTCCTGCTCGCGCAGCGCCGGCGACCAGAGGACGAACAGCGACACCGAGAGCACCGCGAACAGGGGCACGAAGATGCGCAGGATGTAGCGGTCGGACTGGCGGACCAGCTCCACGGTGGCGGCGAGCCGCGAGTAGCTGCGGGCGTTCCAGCCCATCGTCTCCTCGTTGGCGAAGCGAAGCCGCCCCGGTCGCCACACCACCAGCGAGGACTCCTCGACCCCCGACAGCAGGCGGTCCGTCTCGGTCGTGATCAGGATCGCCTCCTGCTTGGCGTAGCGCGGCAGCGAGAGCGACAAAGCGAGATTCTGGCGATCGAACGGGAAGGCGTCCATGTTCATGCGGAACCGGAAGTCGGCCTCGAACCGCTCGATCAGCACGACTTCGCCGGCCGCTGAAGTCGCGACCGCGACGGTGCGCGAGTCGCGCCCGCCGATCTGGTTGTCGACGACGAGTCCGGGCGTCCAGATCGAGGCCAGAAAGGCGTCGGCCTCGCCGGCGATCCGGTCGATCCGCCCCGAGCCGACCGCGATCGCGTCGAAGGCGAGCCGCGGATCGGTCCAGCGCTGGGTGATCTCGACGAAGAAGCGCCCTTCCCCGGCCGTCTCCTTCACCTCGAGCACGTTGAGGACGCGCAGCGCGACCCGCACCCGCACCGGCAGCTCGACGCCGGCCGGCAGCGCCGTGCGATCCTCCGCGGCCGCCGCGCCGCCGGGCGTGATCAGCACCGCCGACAGGAGCGCGAGCAGCGCGAACGCCGGCGCGACGGCACGCGCCGGCGCGAAAAGGCGCCGCCTCACGGCCGCCTCCGCGACGTGAGGGCGATGCGCAGCAGCACGGCGAAGACGATCCAGGCGAGAATGCCGCCGCACAGCGCGGCGACGACGAGCTCGGTGCGCAGCCGGCCGCGGTCGTTCGGGATCTCCTCCAGCGCGATCGTCATGCCGACCAGCCGGCCCGAGAAGTCGACCAGCGGCTGCGACACCACGCTGAACGGCCGCCCTTCGATCTCCCGGGTCGTCACCTCGACGTCGCGCAGCGCCCGCATGCGGGTGCTCTTCAGGAGCGCAGCGAAGCGGTCGTCGTCGGTGGAGAGCGCCAGGACGAGATCGCCGAACCGCGGCAGCTTGGGATCGAGCGCGACGCCGACCATGGCGGGCGCGATCACCACGGCGACGTCGGCATTGGTCGACGCCTTGACCAGATCGAGGATCGGCCGCAGGTCGAGCCCGACCTCCATGGTGCCGACCAGGGACTTCTCGTGCTCGACGATCGCGATGCCGCGCACGCCCAGCCCGGCGATGCCGATCTCGACGCCGGCCTGGGCGCGACGACCGCGGTTCGCCGCGACCACCATCGGGCGGAAGCCGGAGATGTCGTCGTCGAACGTCTCCAGCCGGTGCATGCGGAGCAGATAACGAAGATCGGTCGTGTGGAAGCCGTAGATCTGCACGCCGGCCTGCCGGCTGAGATACTCGTAAGGCCCCTGCGAAAGCGCCTGCAGGCGGGCGCGGTCGCGCCGCGCCAAGGCCTCGCCGACGTTCGGCCGGCGCGCCGACGCCTCGGCGAGCGACAGCGCGAATTTTCCGGCATTGTCGAAGGCCCCCGTGACGGCGCCGGCGACGAGGCGCATGCGGGTGTCGCGGTCGCGCTCGGCGATGGCATCCTGGGCACGCAGCTGAAGCAGCACCATGCCGCCGAGCACGATCGTGATCACGAGCGCGACGGCGGGCGCGACGAGGCGGACGGCACGCGAGGACCGCGCGCGCGACGGCGCGGCGGCCTCCGCGACCGGCGAAGCTGAGAGTTCGGATGACATCGATGGACGGGACGCTCGAGGGGAGGTCGGGGGTGTGCGGACGCGCGAAGCGGCATCCACGATGCGAACGCGCGAAGGTCAGTGGCGCGAAGGTCAGTCACGGCATGAGGCGGGGGCCCTCGGCGGTGGCATGATGCTGCCGCAGCTTCTAGCCACCCGAAGCAAGCCACGCAAGCCGTCGCGGCACACGTGGCGCGTGCATGTCGCACGTCTGTTCGGCGCGCGTGGTGACCCGCACGCTGGCCCCCTCATGGTGAGGAGCGCTCCGGCGCGCTGTTGCGCCGCGAGCGCGTCTCGAACCATGTGGCCCGATGGCGAGGCCCTCCCCGCCCTTCGAGACGCACCATCGAAGTCTGCTCCCGCAGACATCGATGGTGCTCCTCACGGTGAGGAACGGATTGGATGCTCGCGCGACTTCAGGGCGATCAGAGGCTCCCGCCGGCGAGCAGCGAGCCGGTCGAGGAGCCCATCGCGTCGACCATGCTCTGGATGCTGCTCACGGTCCGGTAGTTCTTCAGGACGTTGTCGGTGAAGCTTTCGCTGAAGCCGAGCAGCGCCTTCTCCTCGGCGCTCATCGACGAATACTGCCGGATCAGCGCGACGCTGCGGGCCGCCGGATCGCCGCCCGAGCCGGTGAAGGCGGAGAGGAGCGTGGTGCGCGTGCGCTGCTCGAGCGCCTTGCGGGCGGCACGCGCTTCGGACACCGTGAACTGGCCGCCGGCGTTCTGGGCGACCACGGCGAGGGTGCGGTTGTCGAAGGACTCGAAGTCGACCATCCGGCCGGTGCGCGTGCCGTCGAACACCAGCTCGGTGCCGGCGTCGCGGGCGCGGCCGGCCTGGGCGTCGAGCGCGGCGCGGGCGCGGGCCGCGAGCGTGTCGGCCGTCGCGGTCTTGGCGGGCGACGTCGTGCCGGGCGCGGGGGCGTCCAGCATGGCGCGGACGGGATCGTTCTGGTTGCCGGTGTCGGGCGCCTTGCCGAAGGCGGCACGCGCCGCGGCCAGCCCCTCGGTGACCGCCTCGCGCCGTGCCACCCAGCCCGTCGTCGCGCGCTCCTCCGGGCTCGCGGCGTCCAGATAGCCGGCGGCGGCGGCGTAGAGGCTCGCATAGTCGCCGGTGTGGCGGGCGATCACCGCATGCGGGGCGAGCGCATCCTCGAAGCGCGCCTGCAGCACCGAGGCGGCAGCCTTCGTCTCGTCGTCCGTGAACAGGTCGCCGGTGCCGGCCGCGACGACCGCGAGCGTCGCCCGGTCCTGCGCCGTGAAGTCGACCGCCACCTGCCCGTCGACCAGGGCCGCGCCGATGCCGAGCGACTTGTATTGCTGATCGAGCCAGGCGCGCGCCGCCTGGGCACGGGCGAGCGCAGAGCCGCCGGCGGCGCTCGTTCCGGCGGCCGTCATGGCGGCCAGAAGCGCCTTGGCCTCGTCCGACAGCGTCAGCACGGTGGCCGAGCCGCCGGACTGGCTCGACGTGGCGGTCGTTCCGGTGCCGCTCGATGCGGTGGATTGGGTCGGCGCGGTGCCGGCCTTCTGCCCGTAGGAGCCCGTCGTGTAGCTCGACAGCGCGCTCGTCAGACCGGTCACAGCCGACATGGGAGCCTCGGCAGAATTGTTTCTAAAGAAACAATTAAGCCGGCATGGTTAACGAAGCGTAAAGGGCGGCCCGCGTCCTACGGCATCGCCTCGTCTCTAGGTGTCATTCCGGGGCGGCGCGCAGCGCCGAACCCGGAATCCAGTCGAGGACAAAGAGCTTGCCGCTGGATTCCGGGTTCGCAGCTTCGCTGCGCCCCGGAATGACCGAGAGCCGACCAATTCGATGCCGTATCAGCTCGCGCGCGGCTGCCGCTTGCCCCCCCGCGGATCAGATCCGATAGCTCGCCAGATTGTCGGCGATGCGCTCCGCGAGCGTGCGCCCGTTTTCGCGCGGCGTCAGAGTCTGGCCGGTTAGCCGGTAAAAAATCTGCTGATAACGAGCCGACAGCTCGGCGACGAGCGCGGCCGGCGCCTCGGGGATCACGGCGTCCTTGTAAGGATCGCAGTGGTCGACGAACCAGCGCCTCAGAAATTCCTTGTCGAAGTAGTCGGGCTCCTGGCCAGCGGCGAAGCGCGCCTCGTAGGTGTCGGCCATCCACCAGCGCGACGAGTCGGGCGTGTGGATCTCGTCGATCAGCGTGAGCTTTCCCTCGGCGTCGAGCCCCATCTCGTATTTGGTGTCGACCAGGATCAGGCCGCGGGCGAGCGCCGTCTCCTGGCCGCGCCGGAACAGCCTTTCGGCGACCTCCTCGACCTGCTCGAGCAGATCCTTCGAGAGGAGCCCGCGCTCCAGCACCTGCGCCGGCGTGATGGTCTCGTCGTGGGTGTCCTCCTTGGTGGAGGGCGTGAACACGGGTCGCGGCAGCCGCGCGTTCTTAGCGATCCCGTCCGGCAACGTGAAAGACCCGAAGTCGCGCCGGCCGGCCTGATAATGCGTCCAGATCGACGTCGAGGTGACGCCGGTCAGATAGCCGCGCATCACGATCTCGATCTTCAGCGGCGTGCAGCGCTTCGCCACCGTGACGTTCGGATCGGGTAGCGCGATCACGTGGTTCGGCACGATGTCGCGCGTCTCGTCGCACCAGAAGGCGGCGGTGCGGTTCAGCACCTCGCCCTTGCCCGGGATGTGCGCGACGATGCGGTCGAACGACGAGTGGCGATCGGTCGTCACCAGCACCAGACGCTCCGGCTGGACATAGATGTCCCGCACCTTGCCCTCGATGCGCTTTCCCAGATCCTGGAAGTCGGTATGGCGGAGGGTTTCGAGGTCGGTCGTGGCCGCGGGTGTGATGTCGGTCGGCGCGGCTGCCCCGGCGGCTCCAGATGTCATCTCGTCTCTCCCGCGCCGGCCTGTCCGTCCGACTGTTCTCCGGCGAACTAGCACGAGTCCGGGTCGGCTTCCGCGGTTTTTTCGATCGGCCGCCAGAGTCGGACCGGCCTGGCGTGCCCTCGCCCGACGGACGGCGCTCAGCTTCGGCCGACGTGGCGGAGCACATCGCCGGGGCCGGGCTGTACTCCGGTGTCGCGCAGCCACGCCTCGGCCAGCCCCCTGAACTCTCCGGGCGTCAGCCCGAACCGGCGGCGAAAGGCGCGCACGAAGGTCGAGTCGCCGCTGAACCGGAGATCGAGCGCGAGATCGATCAGTCGCCGGTTCCGCGACGCCGGCGCGGCGAGCCGCCGCAAGGCGAGGTTGAGCCGCTGCTCCTGCACAAAGCGCGCGAGCCCGCCCTCCGCCTCGAACAGGCGGTAGAGGCCGGCCCGGGACATCTGAAACCGGCGGCACAGGTCCTCGGCAGTGAGCGGCTCGATCTCCAGGTTGGCTTCGATGTGACGCTTGATCATCGCCAGCAACAGGCGACGGTCCGCCCGCTCGACGTCACCGTCCACCTCGGCCGCGCTGCCGACGGCCCCGGCGACGATGTCGGCCATCGCCTCGACCGCCACCCGGCTCTCCGGCGACGGGCTGTCCCGCAGAGCCGACAGCTGGCTGCCCAGGAGCTGCGCGGCGCGACCGCCGCCGGGCAGCAGCGACGCCGTCGCCGAATCCGGATGCGCCAGGCGAGGCGCCATCACGCTGCGCGGGACGATGATCGACACGAGGCGGGTCGCGGCGCCCCCGTCCCCACTCAGAACCGTCCGGTTCGGCTGCGCCATGTCGATCAGGCACACGTCGCCGCGGCCGAGCGTCGCCTGGCGCCGGCCGGACGTGAAATGCATGCCGCCCTGCAGACACAACGTGATCTGAAAATGATCGATGCCGCCGCGGGCGATGTGCGCAGGCGTGCGATCGTATGCGAGCGTCGTCGAGACGCTCTCGACGAGAAGCCCGTTGCCGATCGCCGCCGTCACGGACGCGACCTGGAACGCGTCCGGCGCGCCGAGGGGCGCGACATTGCAGATGTCCGCCGTCGCCGCCCGCATCGCCTCCAGGGCGGACGCGCCACGGCCGGGATCGCTGGTCGATCGCTCGCTCATCGAACCTCGTGCGCGTCGCGGCGCGCTGAGCCCGACGCCGCCTGGACCTGCCGCTCGGATATGGGTCGAGCGGCCAGCTTATCATGTCCGACCGAGGACCCTATGTGTCTCGCCGGCAACAACGGCCGTTTGAATTCGTCCCTGAGACGCTGGGCACATCGCGCCCCTGCCGGTCCGCTACCGTTCGCTCCTCGGGACACGCCTGGAGGATTGCGGCTTGCGCAACGGCATCGCGCCTTTCGTCGCTGAGTTCGGACTCCTGGGCGGTCCGATTGCGGCGCGTGATCTGCGGATCGCGGCGGTCCGGACCGGCCCACGGCGGCCGCGGCGCCGGTCCCGCCGCCGGATGACGATCGTCCTGGTGCCGCTGGGCTGCCTCGCGCTGGCGACGCCGGCAGGCGCCGGCATCGACAGTTACGGCCTGCTCACGGGCATCAACTCGAGCCCAGGCGCCGCGGTCGCGTTCTCGACGCTGACCAACACCACCATCGGCTCGGTGATCACGGTCGGAAACTATCCGCGGAATGCCGTGTTCTCGCCGGACGGCCGCTACGCCTATGTGGTGAGCACCGGGAGCGACACGGTCACGGTCCTGGACGTGGCGGCAGGAACGATCGCCACGACTGTCGCGGTGGGCTCTCAACCGGAAGGGATCGCGATCAGCCCGGATGGCCGATACGTCTATGCCACTGCCTTGAACGGCAATTCGGTTTCCGTGATCTCCACGGCCACCAACCAGGTCGTCGGGTCCCCGATCCCGATCGCCTCCGCATTGGCAATCGCCGTCTCGCCGGACGGCAACACACTCTATGTGACGAACTTCTATGACGGCACCTTGTCGGTCGTCGATGCGACGAGCAGGACGGTCGTCGGCACGGTTGCCGTGGGCGTCACCCCGACCGCCGTCACCGTGTCGCCGGACGGCAGCAAGATCTACGTCGCGAACGGGATCAACGGCCCCAACCCGGCCGTCTGGGTGATCGACGCAGCGACCCGGGCCGTGCTGACCACCATTCCGCTCGGCTTTGCCGGCAGTTCCATCGCCGTGTCCCCGGACGGCACCCGCGTCTACGTGACGGACCAAGGCGACACGCTGTATGTCATCGACGCGGCGACCAATGCGGTCGTCACGACCGTCACGACCCCCTACAGCTCCATCGGCGTCTCGATCACTCCGGACGGCTCGCGGATCTATGTGTCCAGCGCCAATGGCGCCTACGTCGTCGACGCGGCGACCAACACCATCATCGGCAGCGTGAGCACGCCGTTCAATGACAACACCAATTTCGGCACCGGCTGGATCGGCCCCAATCTGATTGTCGCCGCCGGCGGTGCCGTGTCGGCCGGCAGCGACGGGGCACTGACGACGCTCGGCTTCGATCAATACGTCAATTTCAACGGAGGCACGCTGCAGCTCACCGGGACGTTCAGCACGGCGAAGACGATCTCGCTCTTGGCGCTCGGCGGCGTCATCGACACCAACGGCTTCGACCTGACGCTCTCCGGCACCATCATCAACAACGGCATGCTGACCAAGGCCGGCGCCGGCATCCTGACGCTGATCGGCGCCAACACCTACACGGGCGGCACCCTGGTGACGGGCGGCCTGATCAACTTCAGCGCGGCCAACAATTTCGGCACCGGCCTGATCACGCTGAACGGTGGCGGCCTGCAATGGGCGACCGGCACCACGGCCGACATCTCGTCGCGTCTCACCGCGATCGGCACCAACGGCGGCATCTTCGACACCAACGGCAACATCGTGAGCTTCGCGTCCGGCCTCACGGGCGCCGGCAGCGTCACCAAGACCGGCGCCGGCACGCTCGCGCTCGGCGCCGTAAACACCTACTCGGGCGGCACGCTGATCAACGGCGGCACCCTGGCGCTCACCGGGAGCGGCAGCATCGCGGCGTCGAGCGGCGTGAACATCGCGACGGGCGCCACCTTCGACATCTCCGCCACCACGACCGGCGCCACCATCAAGACGCTGGCCGGCGCCACCGGCAGCACGGTCGCGCTCGGCGCCAAGACGCTGACGCTGTCGAACGCCTCGTCCACCTTCGCCGGGTCGCTCACCGGCACGGGCGGACTGACCATCGCGGGCGGCGTCCAGACGCTCACGGGCGCCAGCACCTACACGGGCGCCACCACGGTCGACGGCGGTGTCCTCTATCTCGGGTCCGGCGGCGCCATCGCGGGCTCGGCCACCACGGTGAACACCGGCGGCCTGCTGGCCGGCACCGGCACCGCGGGCAGCGTCTCCGTGAACGCCGGCGGCGTCTTCGCGCCAGGCACCGGCGCACCCGGAACGGCCATGACGGTCGCCGGCGATCTCGCCTTCACGCCGGGCGCGGTCTATCGGGTCGCCATCGACCCGACCGCCGCGTCGCAGGCGGTCGTCACCGGCACGGCGACGCTGGCCGGCACCGTGCAGGCCTATTTCGCCGCCGGCAGCTACGTGACCAAGCGGTACACGATCCTCACGGCCGGCAGCCGCAGCGGCACGTTCGACGGTCTGGCGACCAGCAATCTTCCGGCCGGTTTCATCGCGTCGCTGGATTATTCGGCACCGAACAGCGTGGCGCTCGATCTCAGGCTCGGGCTCGACGGCGCCACCGGCCTGCCGCGCAACCCGGCGGCCGTCGCCGGCGCGATCAGCCGCCACTTCAACGCGGGCGGCGCGCTGCCGCCCGGTTTCGTCTCGGTGGTCGGGCTCACCGGCCAGCCGCTCGCCAATGCGCTGACCCAGCTTTCGGGCGAGGCCGCGACCGGCGCCCCGCAGGGCGCGTTCCAGATGATGACGGCCTTCCTGGGCCTGATGACGGACCCGTTCGTCGACGGGCGCACCACGCCCATCCCGGGCGGGATCGGGGGGAGCGGCGCCGCGCTCGGCTACGCCGCCGCCGACGCGCCGCGGCCCGGTGCCGCCGGCGCCCTGGAGAGGGCCGTCCGGGCACCGTCCGCCGCGTCGGCCGCGCCGCGCTGGAGCATCTGGGGCTCGGCTTATGGCGGCTCCGGCCGGCTCGCGGGCGACGCCGTGGTCGGCAGCCACGATGTCTCGGTGCGGGCCGCCGGCGTCGCGGCGGGCGGCGACTGGCGGGCGACGCCGTTCACCACGCTGGGCTTCGCGCTCGGCGGCGGCGGCACCGGCTGGAACCTGACGCAAGGGCTCGGCAGCGGCAGCAGCGACGCCTTCCAGGCCGGCGTCTACGGCACGACGACGGTCGGCCCGGCCTATCTGGCCGCGTCGCTCGCCTTCGCCGAGCACTGGATCACCACCGATCGGCGAGCACTCGGCGCCGCCCTGACGACCCGATACGAGGCACAGAGTTACGGCGGCCGCGCCGAGGCCGGCTGGCGGCTCGCCGCACCGCTCGCCGACGTCACGCCCTATGCGGCCCTCCAGGCCCAGGCCTTCGCGACGCCCGCCGTCCGCGAAAGCGACCCGAGCGGCGCCGGCTTCGGCCTCGCCTACGACGACCGGACCACGACGGCGCTGCGCACCGAGATCGGCACGCGGCTCGAGAAGGTGGTCGCGATCCGATCCGACGCCGCGCTGGCGCTGCGCGGCCGGGTCGCCTGGGCGCACGACCGGACGAGCGACCCGACCGTCGCGGCGACGTTCCAGGCGCTTCCCGGCGCGGGCTTCACGGTCGAAGGCGCGACGCCGGCGCGCGATCTCGCCTTGGTCTCGGCCGGGGCCGAGCTGCGCTTCGCCAACGGCGTCGCACTCATGGCGAAGGTCGACGGCGAGGTCGCGGCCCACAGCCACACCGTCGCGGGCACGGCCGGCCTCCGATACGCATGGTGACGGCTGGAGTGCGAGCCGTGACGCTCGACGGCGGCGTTACTCCCCGTCCGCCATGTAGGGGCGCGGCAGGGGCGGCAGCTTGCGCTGGTGCGGGCGGCCGAAGTCGGGCGCGTCGGAGTCCTGGCCGATCTGGACGATGCCGCGGCGGATCGCGCGGGTGCGGGTGAACAGATCGAACAGCGTGTCGCCGTCGCCGCGCCGGATGGCGCGGGTGAGCGTCGCCAGATCCTCGCCGAAGGTGCCGAGCATCTCCAGCACGGCGTCGCGGTTGGCGAGGAAGATGTCGCGCCACATGGTCGGGTCGGACGCCGCGATGCGGGTGAAGTCGCGAAACCCGCCGGCCGAGAACTTCAAGACCTCGGAGCGCGTCACCTGGCCGAGCTCGTCGGCCGTGCCGACGATCGTGTAGGCGATCAGATGCGGCAGGTGACTGGTGATGGCGAGCACGAGGTCGTGGTGCTCGGGCGTCATCGTCTCGACATTGGCGCCGATGGCGCTCCAGAAGGTGGCGAGCTTGTCGGTCGCGGCCGGATCCGTGCCCTCGGGCGGCGTGAGGATGCACCAGCGGTCGATGAACAGCTCGGGAAAGCCCGCGTCGGGCCCCGAGTTCTCGGTGCCGGCGACCGGATGGGCCGGGACGAAATGAACATGTCCCGGCAGATGCGGGGCGACGTCCTTGACGACGGCCGCCTTCACCGAGCCGACGTCGGAGATGATGGCGCCGGGCGCGAGGCGCGGGGCGATCTCGGCCGCCACGGCGCCGCACTGGCCGACCGGGATGCAGAGGATCACGAGGTCGGCGCCGTCGACGGCCGCGGCGTTGGTGTCGACCACGCGGTCGGCGATGCCGAGCTCGGCGACGCGCGCCCGCGTCGGGCCGGAGCGCGCCGTCGCCACGATGCTGCGCACGACCCCCTGGGCGCGCGCCGCCCGCGCGATGGAGGAGCCGATCAGCCCGACGCCGATCAGCGCCATGCGATTGAACAGGGGTTGGGTCATGTCCGAGCCGTCTTTGGTGTCACGTCCGACGCCGCTCCGAGCGGGGCTCGCGCGATCGGCGTCCGTCGCCTCTCCCCGCCGCACGGGGAGAGGTCGGACTTCGCGCGCCGTCGCGCGAAGTCCGGGTGAGGGGGCGTTGCCGTATCCACGAGACGCCCCCTCACCCCGACCCTCTCCCCGCTGGCGGGGAGAGGGAGAGCGGGCGCCGAGCTCTGGACCGAAAGCAGCCCGCGAAGGTGAGCCGCGCGCCGGACCATAGCCGAGTGCGCAGCGATTCTGTATGGGACGAGGTGCAGGGGCGCGATGCCCTGCGCGACCTCGACGAGGCTTCGATGCGATTCGACCGGCTGTGGCGCGACGCGCTGATCGCGACGCTCGATCCAAAACGGCCCGGGCTGGGGCTGATCGCGCGCGGCGCGATCGGCGCGAAGGACGGCCGCATCGCCTATGTCGGCGCCGAGGCGGATCTGCCGGCCGGCGCGGACGCCGCCGAGACGATCCGGCTCGACGGGCGGCTGGTCACGCCCGGCCTGATCGACTGCCACACTCATCTGGTCTACGGCGGCTCGCGTGCGAAAGAGTTCGAGATGCGGCTCGCCGGCGCCACCTACGAGGAGATCTCGCGCGCCGGCGGCGGCATCGCCTCGACCGTGAAGGCGACGCGCGCGGCGAGCGAGGACACGCTCGTCGCCAGCGCCCGCGCCCGGCTCGATCGCCTGCTCGCCGAGGGCGTCACAACGGTGGAGATCAAGTCGGGCTACGGGCTCGATGACGAAACAGAGACCCGCATGCTGCGCGCCGCCCGTCGGCTGGGCACCGAGGCGGACGTGCGGGTCGTCACCACGTATCTCGGCGCGCACGCGACACCGCCGGGCGAGCCCGACAAGGACGCCTATGTCGAGAGAGTCTGCGCCCTGATCCCGAGCTTGGCGCGCGAAAAACTCGCCGATGCCGTGGACGCCTTCTGCGAGGGCATCGCCTTCTCGCCGGAGCAGACTCGTCGCGTGTTCGCCGCCGCGAGGGCGGCCGGCCTGCCGATGAAGCTGCACGCCGACCAGCTCTCGAACCTGCACGGCGCCAAGCTCGCCGCCGACCATGGCGCGCTGTCGGCGGATCATCTCGAATACACGGATGCGGAGGGCGCCGCCGCGATGGCGAAGGCCGGCACCGTGGCGGTGCTGCTGCCCGGCGCCTTCTACGTGCTGCGCGAGACGCAGAAACCGCCGATCGCGGCGTTCCGCGAGCATGGCACCCGCATGGCGCTCGCCACCGACTGTAATCCCGGCACCTCGCCTGTCACGTCGCTGCTCCTGATCATGAACATGGGCGCGACGCTGTTCCGCCTCACCGTCGACGAGGCGATCGCCGGCGTCACCCGCGAAGCCGCCCACGCGCTCGGCCTCGCGTCGGATATCGGCACGCTGGAGACCGGCAAGTCCTGCGACCTCGCGATTTTCGACGTCGACAGCCCGGCCGAGCTCGTCTACCGCATCGGCGCCGCGCCGCTGTTCTCGCGCGTGTGGCGCGGGGCGTGATGGCGGCCGTGCCGTATCGCGTGCCGCAACCCGACGAGCGGCAATCTCACCGCCCGTCATGGCCGGGCTCGTCCCGGCCATCCACGTCTTGGCGACGGCTGAAAGACGTGGATGCCCGGCACGAGGCCGGGCATGACGCCCGAGAGTGTGACCGGCCCCGCGGTTCCTCTCGCCAGCCTGTGCAAGGACATCTCTCATGACCCGCATCGACAACGCCCGCGTCATTCGCGCCCCCCACGGCAGCACGCTTTCGGCCAAGAGCTGGCTCACCGAGGCGCCGCTGCGGATGCTGATGAACAACCTCGATCCCGACGTCGCCGAGAAGCCGACCGAGCTGGTCGTCTACGGCGGCATCGGCCGCGCGGCGCGCAACTGGGAGAGCTTCGACCGCATCGTCGCCGCGCTGAAGACGCTCGAAGCTGATCAGACGCTGCTGGTGCAGTCCGGCAAGCCGGTCGCGGTGCTGCCGACGCATGCGGACGCGCCGCGCGTGCTGATCGCCAACTCCAATCTGGTGCCGCACTGGGGCACCTGGGAGCACTTCAACGAGCTCGATCGCAAGGGCCTGATGATGTACGGCCAGATGACGGCCGGCTCGTGGATCTATATCGGCTCGCAGGGCATCGTGCAGGGCACCTACGAGACCTTCGCCGAGATGGGCCGCCGGCACTACGGCGGCGACCTGAGAGGCCGCTGGATTCTCACCGCCGGCCTCGGCGGCATGGGCGGCGCGCAGCCGCTCGCCGCCGTGATGGCCGGCGCCTCCTGCTTGGTCGTCGAATGCCAGCCGAGCCGCATCGAGATGCGGCTGCGCACCGGCTATCTCGACGTCAAGGCGGACAGCCTGGACGAGGCTCTCGCGATCATCGAAAAGTCCTGCGCCGAGAGGAAGCCGCTGTCGGTCGGCGTGCTCGGCAACGCCGCCGAGATCTTTCCCGAGCTGTTCCGCCGCGGCGTGCGGCCGGACGGCGTCACCGACCAGACCTCGGCGCACGACCCGGTCAACGGCTACCTGCCCAAGGGCTGGACGCTCGCCGAGTGGGAGGCGAAGCGCGACAGCGACCCGAAGGCCGTCGCGGCCGCCGCAAAGCGCTCGATGGTCGATCACGTCAAGGCGATGCTCGACTTCCACCGCGCCGGCGTGCCGACCGTCGACTATGGCAACAACATCCGCCAGATGGCGCAGGACGAAGGCCTCGCCGACGCCTTCGCGTTCCCGGGCTTCGTGCCGGCCTATATCCGGCCGATGTTCTGCCGCGGCATCGGCCCGTTCCGCTGGGCCGCGCTCTCCGGCGACCCCGCCGACATCCTTCGCGCGGACGAGGCGGTCAAGGAGCTGCTGCCCGACGACAAGCACCTGCACAACTGGATCGACATGGCGCAGAAGCGCATCAAGTTCCAGGGGCTGCCGGCGCGCATCTGCTGGCTCGGGCTCGGCGACCGCCACCGCGTCGGCCTCGCCTTCAACGAGCTGGTCGCCAAGGGCGAGATCAGCGCGCCGATCGTGATCGGACGTGATCACTTGGACTCGGGCAGCGTCGCGAGCCCGAACCGCGAGACCGAGGCGATGATAGACGGCTCCGACGCGGTGTCGGACTGGCCGCTCCTCAACGCGCTGGTCAACTGCGCGAGCGGCGCCACCTGGGTGTCGCTGCATCACGGCGGCGGCGTCGGCATCGGCTACTCGCAGCACTCGGGCATGGTGATCGTCGCCGACGGCACGCCGGACGCCGCGCGAAGGCTCGCCCGTGTGCTGTGGAACGACCCGGCCACCGGCGTGATCCGCCACGCCGACGCCGGCTACGAGATCGCGCAGCAATGCGCCCGCGACAAGGGCCTGATCATGCCGAGCCTGGGGTAGGCTCCAAGCTGGAGCGGCTTTCGGGCTCGATGTATCGAACCCGACGTCCGCTCGTCCCCGCGAAGGCGGGGACCCAGGGGCCGCACGACGTGTGGCTCTGGATTCCCGCCTTCGCGGGAATGAGCGGAGTGTGGGTCGACGTCCGCGGAAGCCACTCTAAGTCTGGCTTATCGACCAAGTGGTCATTCCGGGGCGGCGCGCAGCGCCGAACCCGGAATCCAGCCGAGCGTTCGGAGTG
Source organism: Rhodoplanes sp. SY1 (assembly GCF_046000175.1). Classification (NCBI taxonomy): domain Bacteria; kingdom Pseudomonadati; phylum Pseudomonadota; class Alphaproteobacteria; order Hyphomicrobiales; family Nitrobacteraceae; genus Rhodoplanes; species Rhodoplanes sp. SY1. The sequence goes on along the minus strand of NZ_JBEOMB010000038.1, from coordinate 32,568 downwards.
TGTCGCTGGATTCCGGGTTCGCGCCTTCGGCGCGCCCCGGAATGACAGCAAGCAACCAGTCCCCTACCCCTGCAGCCCCTCGAACGTCAGCGCGAGCAGCGGCGCGTGCTGCTGGGCACCATAAACATCGCTGTCACCGATCGCTCCGGAGGCGAGCGGGCGCTTCAGTGTGATCTTGATCGCATTGGCCGGATCGAAGGCGACGATCGAGATCACGTCGGCTTCGTCGACACCGTAGAGCGTGGCGATGCGGGCGGCGTCGAGCGCGCCGCTCTGGCGCACGCGCTGGTACCAGGCCGCGTCGCGGAACATGATGTCGAGGGTCAGCTCGAACGGGCCGGCGTTCTTCGAGCGGATCACGCCGGCGATGTCGACGAGACGCACCGTGCTCATGACGCGGCTCCCACGGTCGCCGGTGCGCCGATCTCCTCGATGCGCACCGGGAAGAGCGCGCAGGGGTCGTCGATGCCGGTCAGGAGATGATAGACGCTGAAGCGGAAGACCTCGCCGGCCTGCATGTCGGAGGGCGAGTACGGGAGGGCGAGGTTGCCGGCGGTCGAGACGCGGCCCGGATAGCCCCAGTGCAGCAGGCTCGCGCGGGCGAAGCTGACGATCGTGTCGGCGATCTCCTGGCTCGCCGCGACCGCCTCGATCACGAGGCCGATCTCGTGCGGAGTCGCGTTGTCGCGCAGCGGCTCGTGGGCGCCCATCACACCGTCGCGGCCATACTGCCGGAACAACAAACGGTAATCGTCCGCCGACAGCGTGCGTGAAAAGTTATCGGCGACCCGGGCCCGCACCGCGTCCAGGATCGCGTCGATCTGGGCGATGAAGGAGGGATCACGCACGCCGGCGATCGACACGGTGCGGAAGCCGGCGAGCGCCGCGCCCTCGATCTTCAGCGTGTAGGCGCCGCGGATCATCCGGCTGCCGGCGACCCGCACGGTGCGCTCGTCCTCCTGGACGAAGGTCGTCGCGGTAAGGTCGAGCACGCCGCCCGGTCCGGGCAGCCGGTAGGGATCGCTCTTTTCGTAGAGCGTGTGGGCCGCGACCGAGACGACGGTGCAGCGCCGCTCGGGCGCCATCGGCTCGACCAGGAAGTGATCACGTCGCAGCGTGCCCAGCATGCAGTCGCCGCCGGAGCCCGGCACCGCGGCGATGGCGGCGCATTCGAGGATTTTTCCCAGATGCACGGCGAGGCCGGCGTCGAAGCCCTGCATCAGCGGCAAGGCCGCGAACACGGCGGGATCATAGGCGCGGCCGGCGACGATCACGTCGGCGCCCTGCGCGAGCGCCGCCATCAGCGGCTCGGGCCCCATCTGGGCGACGAGATGCGTCGAGGCGCGCACGTCCTCGGCGCTCGCCTCCGGCCCCGGCGGCAGCGGCACCAGCGCGCCACGCGCCTGCGCGGCGAGCAGCGCCTCCCGGTCGATGTCGGCCGGGATCGCGGCGAGGCGGAACGCCAAGCCCTCCTCGGCCGCGATCTCGCGCACGATGGCGAGCGTCCAGTCGAGATGCGGCCGCGCCCCGCAGCCGCCCGCCGTGCCGACGATCACCGGGATGCTTCGCGCCCGCCCGGCGATCAGCATCAATCGCAGGTCGCGCTTCACGGCGGCCCGATCGGTGAACGGCACGCCGGCACCGAGATAGTACGGTCCCGGGTCGGACGAGCCGGCATCGACCGCGATCACGTGCGGATCCCGCGCCAGCCCGGCCGCGAAGGAGCTTTCGGGGAAGCCGTAACCGAGGATCGCCGTGGTCGAGAGGATTCGAAGCTCGTCGGGAGCGGGTCTCATGGGCACTGGTCTCGTGCGTGTGAACCGGCCGATCCTAGAGCATGAAGCGGGGGCGGTGAATCGGCCGGCAACGAAGTGGGCTCCCTCCTCACACCCGCCGCGACCTGCGGATCAGCAGCACCGCGAGGTTGAAGCCGATCGCGACGGCGAGCGCCGTCGCGAGGCCCGGCCACACGCCGAGGCGCGGCACGGCGAGATGGATGGTCAGACAGGCCGACGAGAAGCCGATCAGGCCGAGCAGCGCGTTGGCGAGGACGGCGGCGCTCGCCGGTCCGCCGAGGCGCGACTGCAGGATGATCACGAAGCTGAGGAGCACCACCGGAAACGCCGAGAGCAGCCCCGTGAAGGCGGAGCCGAGCCAGGAGCTGGCCGTCACGACGAAGCCGACCAGGGTCGCAACCATCACGGCGCGGGCCGGGATGTCGTACCAGCGCCGCCGCGCCATCGGCATCTTGGCATGGCGGAAGCGCGCGGCCGCCACCACGCAGACGATCAGCACGGCATACGTGGCGATCATGGCCGGCACAGTCGTCCACGCCACCGCCTGGACGACGAGCGCCGCCACGAACCACCCCGACAGCGCCGCGACCGCGCTCGCGAGGATTCCGTGGCGCTGCGCCGCGTGGACATAGACGAGCGCGAAGGCGCCGTTGGCGATGTTGGCGACGAAGCTCGCGAGCCCCGCCGCCGCGATGAAATCGGCGTCGTGGGCGAGCGCGAGAAACACATAGGCCGGTCCGGTCGAGGTCGGCAGCGTCGCGATCATGGCGCCGAGCACGGGGCCGGCGCGCTCGGCCGCGAGCGTCGCGACGACGACGATCAGGGCCGTGATCGCCATCTTGCTGGCGAGCGGCAGCAGCAACGCGAGATCTGGGGACAAGGACAATTTACAGGGCCGCCGGGACAGAGGCGTTGTGGCAGGGCGCGAGGAGCCCGCCCGCGATGGATTCAAAGCGGCGGCAACGACCCACGTCCCTCCTCATGGTGAGGAGCGATCCGAAGGGTCGCGTCTCGAACCATGAGGCCCGATCTCGGAGGCCGCCCTCGCCCTTCGAGACGCTCGCTGCGCGAGCGCCTCAGGGTGAGGGCGGACGTGATGCCGCCGCCGACGGCGCGCCCTCACGCCCGGTCGAGGCGCACCGTGACCTGCGGGCCGTTCTTGATGGTCTGGTAGACGACGCAGTAGCGCTCGGTCAACTTCAGGAGCTGATCGAGCTGCTCCTGCGGCGCGTCGGTGGCGACCGTGAAGGTGAGCCGGATCGCCGCGAAGCCGACCGGCGCGTCCTTGGCGACGCCGAGCGTGCCGCGGAAATCGAGATCGCCCTCCGCCGTCACGGTGCCGCTCGCGAGCGGGATCGCGAGCGCCGTCGCCACCGCCTTCAGGGTGACGCCCGCGCAGGCGACCAGCGCCTCCAGCAGCATGTCGCCCGAGCACAGCTCGAGCCCGCTGCCGCCGGTCGCCGGATGCAGGCCGGCGACCGCCAGCGCCCGGCCGGTCTCGACCTTGCAGGCGATGCTGGTGTCGTCGAGCGCCCCCTTGGCCTTCAGGGTGATCAGCGCGGTCGTCGGATCGGCCTTGTAGCGCTCCTTGATCGGAGCCTGCAGGGCGCGCAGCGCGGTCGCATCCATGGCGTCTCGTCCCTCGGGGGTGATCGGGGGCCGCACGTTACAGGCCGCGAAGGCCCACGCAAGGGGATCCGCGGCCCGTGCCTAAACCTCTGCGGGCAAATCGAATTGACGGAGCCTCCACATTCCGTCACCCTCTCCGAGACCGGCTCGCGTGGTTCCCGTGGCGTGCGGATGCGCGTGCATGGGCGCGCGCTTGGTCCGTGCCAGTGCGTAGCCCGTTCGATGCCGTGCCCGAGTCCCGAGTGATGACAGTGCATCGCGCGAACGCCGACCCGCCCGCCCCGGTGCGCGCCGCCGAGCCGCCGCAGGTCGGCCGCGACCCGGCGCAGGCGACCGCCACAGCCGCGACAAACAAATCCGTAGAAGATGCGGCCGGCGAGCGCGCCGATGCCACCGCCCCCGAACCCGGACGAGTCGAGATCATTTCCAGCAACTGCCAGTTCCTCGCCGAGGGCGGCGAAATGGGTGCGCTCATGCGGGCGCACGACTGGACACGATCGCCGCTCGGCGCCCCCGAGCAGTGGCCTGACGCGCTCAAGATGGCGGTCAGCATCTGCCTCGCCTCGCGGTTCCCCATGGTGATCTGGTGGGGCCCCGACCTGGTGATGCTCTATAACGACGCCTACCGGCCGATCCTCGGGCTGACCAAGCATCCGGCGAGCCTCGGCCGCTCCGGCCGCGGCATCTGGCCGGAGACCTGGAGCATCATCGGGCCGCAGCTGGAGAGCGTGCTCGCCGGCGAGGCGACCTGGTCGCAGGACGTCTTCCTGCCGCTCGACCGCAACAACTATCTGGAAGAAGCCTATTTCACCTACTCCTACAGCCCGATCAAGCATGCCGACGGCACCATCGGCGGCGTCTTCACGGCTGTCACCGAGACGACCGAGCGGGTGCTCGGCGAGCGTCGCCTGAAGATCCTGCGCGAGCTCGCGGCCCAGACGGCCGACGCCCGCACCGTGGAGCACGCCTGCAAATGCGCCCTCGCGGTATTGGGCGCCGACAATCCGGACGTGCCGCTCGCCCTCCTCTACCTGCAGGACGAGGACCGCGGGGTCGCCCGCGCGGTCGGCGCCACCCGGGTGCCGACGGACCGGTTCGCGGCCGAGATCGGCCCGGAGGACGACGACCCGTGGAGCGTCGCCCGGGTGATCCGCACCGGCGAGGCGGCCCTGATCGACTATCTGCCGTTCCGGTTCGGCTCGCTCACCGGCACGGCCTGGCCGGAGCCGGTGAAGCGCGCCCTGGTGCTGCCGGTGCCGCGACTCGGCGCCGCCGGCGCGACCTGCGGCGCCATGGTGATCGGCATCAATCCGCGGCGCGCCTTCGACGACGACTATCGCGGCTTCCTCGACCTCGTCGTCGGGCATCTCGCGAGCGCCCTCTCCAACGCCCGCGCCAGCGAGGAGGAGCGCCGCCGCACCGACGAGCTCGCCCGCCTGGAGGCGCGCTTCCGCGACCTCGCCGATTCGGCCCCCGTGATGATCTGGGTGTGCGAGCCGTCCGGCCGCGCCACCTGGTTCAACCGGCCGTGGCTCGCCTTCACGGGGCGCGGTCTCGACGCCTCGCTCGGCGACGGCTGGCTCGCCGACGTTCATCCCGACGACCGGACCCGCTGCGAGAGCGTCTACGGCGCCGCCTTCGCCCAGCGCGAGCCGTTCCGCTTCGAGTTCCGGCTGCGCCGTCGCGACGGCGAGTGGTGCCAGGTCGACGACACCGGCGTGCCGCATTACGCCGCCGACGGCGCCTTTCTGGGATTCATCGGATCCTGCGTCGACGTCAGTGCGGCGCGGCGCTTCGAGGCGGCGCTGCGCAAGAGCCGCGAGGAGCTGCTCCGCCTCAACGAGACGCTGGAGACGCGGGTCGCCGAACGCACCGAGGATCTCGCCGCCGCCAACCGCCAGCTCCTCGCCCAGATCGAGGAGCGCGAGCAGGTCGAGGCGACGTTGCGCCAGATGCAGCGGCTCGACGCCGTCGGCCAGCTCACCTCGGGCGTCGCCCACGACTTCAACAATCTGCTCACCGTCATCCTCGGCAACGCCAGCTATCTCGAGCGGCTGTGGGCCGAGGCCGACGATCCCAAGCTGATGCGGCGCGTCACCCACATCCGCATCGCGGCGGAGCGCGGCGCCAAGCTGATCGCCCAGCTGCTCGCCTTCTCGCGTCGCCAGCGGCTCGAGCCGCGCGCCCTCGACCTCAACGAGACGGTGACGCGCATGCGCGAGCTGCTCGGCACCACGATGGGCGGCGGCATCGAGATCGAGACCGTGCTGGCGGACGAGCCGTGGTCGGCGCTGGTCGATCCGACTCAGCTCGAGCTCGTCATCCTCAACCTCGCCATCAACGCGCGCGACGCCATGCTGGTCGGCGGCCGGCTCACGGTGCGCACCACCAACGTGACGCGCGACGACCCGACCCGGCCCGAGCATCCCGGCCCCGGCGACTATGTCGAGGTGGCGGTGAGCGACACCGGCACCGGCATGTCGGAGGAGGTGCAGGCCAAGGCGTTCGAGCCGTTCTTCACCACCAAGACGGTCGGCAAGGGATCGGGGCTCGGCCTGTCGCAGGTGCTCGGCTTCGCCAAGCAGTCGGGCGGCGGCGTCGCCATCGAGACCGAGCCGGGTCACGGCACCACGGTGCGGGTGTTCTTCCCGCGCGCCCCGTCGGCCGAGGAGGCGGAGACCACCGGCGCGCCGGAGAAGCCGACCGGCAAGCGCCTGTCCGCCTGCGTGCTGGTGGTCGACGACGACGACGACGTCCGCCACGTCACCGCGACCATGCTGGAGACGCTCGGCCACCGCGTCGTCGAGGCGGGCAGCGGCGGCGCCGCGCTCGAGCGGCTCGCCTCCCGCGACGACATCGAACTCGCGCTGATCGACTTCGCCATGCCGGGGATGAGCGGCCTCGACCTCGCCCGTGAGGCGCGCCTGCGTCGCCCGGCGCTGCCGATCCTGTTCATCACCGGCTATGCCGACTCCACCGTACTGGCCGGCGTCCGCCACGAGCACATCCTGCGCAAGCCGTTCCTGGAGCCGGAGCTCGACCGCCGCATCCGCGCCGCCCTCGCCAACACGCGCGCCGGCACGGTCGACGCCCTGATGTCGCCGCAGCGATAAAAGCGCTCCCGGTCGAAACAAGCTCCTCCCGCTCCGCTCGTCCCCACAGGCACGGCCCCAGGGGCGGCTCGACGTGCGGGCCTGGATACCCGCCGTCGCGGGCATGCGCGGAGCACGGAGCGGCTCCCATGGATATCGCTAGAGCGGCTTTCGGGCGTGATGAATCGGACCCGATCTCCGCTCGTCCCCGCGAAGGCGGGGACCCAGGGGCCGCACGACGTGTGGCTCTGGATTCCCGCCTTCGCGGGAATGAGCGGAGTGTGGGTCAGCGTCAGCGGAAGCCACTCTAGCTCCGTCGGGTGATACGGCAGGGTGTCGCAGGACGTGATCACGTCGGCGATCCGGAACGTAACGTCTGGAAATCCAGGAGAGATCGCCGTCTCCCGTCGCACGGTGCGACATCGCGGACACGGGCCAGGGGCTGGCGAAGCACCGGGACAGTTCTACCTCTTGGGCCAGGATCGACAGACGGGGAGCGCATCGTGCGAGACCGAGCAGCCTGACGCGAGACGCGATACGCGCCCGCATGGACTGCGATCGAGACCCGTCTTCGACGCGCGTCCCGGCGGCCCGACTTGGACATTCTCCGCTTGGACGTTCCGAGCCGAACCGAACGAGACCCCGATGCCTTCCCCGACTGCTCTCACCGGGCGCGCCCTCGCGGCCGCCCTGTCGATCACGCTCGCCCTGTCGCCGGCACTCGCCGCCGACGGTGCGTCCACCGGGTCGGCGGCGGCCGCCGCCGAAGCCGCCGCGGCGGCCGCGCGCGACCGCGAGGGCATCGCCCTGACGCTCGACGAGCGCGAGATCCGCACCGCCGGCATCGGCACCACGGCGATCACCCAGGAGACCGGCAACTTCGACCTCTCGCTGCCCGGCACGGTGGCGATCCCGCCGCAGCAGCTGCGGGTCGTCGCCGCCCCGGCCGGCGGCCTGGTCGAGACCGTGCTGGTCGCCGCCGACGAGAACGTCACGGCCGGCCAGCCGATCGTCAAGCTGCGCTCGCCCGACCTCGTCGAGGCGCAACGTCAGTATCTCGCCGCGCTCTCCGACGAGGCGCTGGCGAGCGACCGGCTGCGCCGCACACGCCTCCTGTGGGAGGGCCGGGTGACTCCGGAACGCGAGCTGCGCGTCGCCGAGACCGAGGCGGCGCACGCCAAGTCGCGGCTCGACGAGCGCTCGCAGATCCTCGGCCTGATGGAGATGTCGGAGGCCGAGATCGAGGCGCTGCGCACCACCCGCAAGATCGCCAGCGCCGTCACGGTGCATGCGCCGATCTCCGGCACCATCGTCGCGCGCAACGCCAATCCGGGTCAGCGCGTCGAGCCGGCGGCGGCGCTCCTGTCCATCGCGGCGCTCGATCCCTTGTGGCTGAACCTGCAGGTGCCGGCCGCCCGCCTGCCGGCCGTCACGGTCGGATCGCGGGTGTTCCTGCCCGCCTACGGGGTCGAGGGCCGCATCATCCGGATCGGCCGCACCGTCGACGCCGCCACCCAGTCGGCCGTGGCGGTCGCCGAGATCGATGCCGCCGGCGGGACCGTGCGGCCCGGGCTCGCCGTCGCCGCGACGATCCGCATCGGCCAGAACGGCCTGCCGCAATGGTCGGTGCCGTCGACCGCGGTGGTGCGCCATCGCGACCGCGCCTGGGTGTTCGTGCGCGAGCCGACCGGCTTCCGCGCCATGCCCGTGCAGGTCGTCGCCGAGTCGACGGCGACCGCGTCGATCCGCGGCCGGCTGTCACCCGGCGCCCAGGTGGCCGACCGCGGCGTGGTCGCGCTGCTCGCCGAGCTCGCCGCCGCCGACCAGGACTGATCCGATGCTCTCGTCTCTCGTCGACGTCGCACTGCGTCAGCGCCTCATCGTCTTCATCGGCGCGATCGCGCTCGCCGTGTGGGGCGCGCTCGCCTATCAGCGTCTCTCCATCGACGCCTTCCCGGACGTCGCGCCCGTGCAGGTGCTGGTCTCGATGAAGGCGCCCGGCCTCACGCCCGAGGAGCTGGAGAGCCGCGTCACCACGCCGATCGAGCTCGCCGCGCGCGGCATCCCCAATCTGGTGCGCATGCGCTCGACCACCCGCTACTCGGTCGCGCTCCTCACCTTCGAGTTCGCCGACGGCACCGACATCTTCTGGGCCCGCGCCCAGGTCAACGAGCGCCTGCAGGAGGTGCGCAGCCAGCTTCCGGCCGACGCCGACGGCGGTCTCGCCCCGATCGTCACGCCGCTCGCCGAGATGGTGATGTTCACGATCGAGTCCGACACGCTGAGCGCCCAGGAGAAGCGCTCGCTGCTCGACTGGACGATCCGGCCCGCGCTGCGCGGCCTGCCCGGCGTCGCCGACGTCAACGTGCTGGGTGGCTACGTGCGCACCTTCGAGGTGATCCCCTCCGCCTCCGCCATGGCGGCGCGCGGCATCACCACGCAGATGCTGGAGGAGGCGATCGAGGACAACAACAGGAACGACGGCGCCGGCCGCATCCGCAACGGCGAGGAGGCGCTGCTGGTGCGCTCGGAGGGGCGCATCCGCACCCTGGAGGACGTGCGCAACACCATCGTCACGGTGCGGGGCGGCTCGATCGTGCGGGTCGGCGACGTCGCCGACGTGCGCTTCGGCGCGCTCGCCCGCAACGGCGTGGTGACGGCCGACGCCGGCGGCGAGACCGTGTGGGGCATGGTGCTCGGCCTGCGCGGCGCCAACGCCCGCACCGTCGTCGACGGCGTCAAGACGCGACTCGCGACGCTCGCGCCGCAGCTCCCCGAGGGCACCCGCGTCGTCATCTTCTACGACCGCAGCGAGCTGATCGGCAAGGCGGTGTGGACCGTGCAGAAGGTGCTGCTCGAGGCGATCGCGCTCGTCGTCGTGATGCTGCTCCTGTTCCTCGGCAACCTGCGCTCGGCGCTGGTCGTGTCGCTGATCCTGCCGCTCGCCGTGCTCGCCACCTTCGCGGTGATGCGCCAGCTCGGCTGGTCGGCCAACATCATGTCGCTCGGCGGGCTCGCGATCGCGATCGGCCTGCTGGTCGACTGCGCCGTCGTGGTGGTCGAGAACGTCGAGCACCGGCTCTCGACGGTCGAGAAGCCCGACCTCGCGACCAGGCTGCGCCTCACGTTGGAAGCGACCCGCGAGGTCGCGGTGCCGCTGGTGTCGGGCGTCGCCATCATCATCGTGGTGTTCATGCCGCTGCTCGCCCTGCAGGGCCTGGAGGGCCGGCTGTTCAGCCCGGTGGCGCTGACCATCGTGGTGGCGCTGGTCGCAGCCCTGCTGCTGTCGCTGACCATCGTGCCGGCGCTGTCGGCGCATCTGCTGCGCGCCGGCGCCCATGCCGACCCGTGGCTGGTGCGCAAGCTGCACGCCGTCTACGACCCGCTGCTCGCCTACGTGATGCGTCGGCCCGCCGTGGTGTTCGCGGCCGTGGCGCTCGGCATCGTCGCGGTCGCCGTGGTGTTCCCCCGCATAGGCGGCACCTTCATGCCGGTGATGGACGAGGGCACCCCGGTCGTCACCATCCGCAAGTTCCCCACCATCTCGGTCGACGAGGCGGCGCAGACGGATCTGCGCATCCAGGAGGCCCTGATGAAGGAGATCCCGGAGATCAAGGGCATCATGGCGCGGGCCGGCGCCGACGAGCTCGGCATCGACCCGGTCGGCCTCAACGAGACCGACATGTTCATGACGCTGGCCCCGAAGGACACCTGGCGCGGCCCCGACACGCGCTGGTTCCTGGGCGAGCTGCGGCGCGTGCTCGACACCATCCCGGGCATCGACTACGCGCTCACCCAGCCGATCGACATGCGGGTCCAGGAGATGATCATCGGGGCGCGCGGCGACGTCGTCGTCAAGGTGTTCGGCGACGACATCGCCACCCTCAACGTCGTCGCCCGCGACGTCGCCGCGGCGATCCGCGGCGTGCCCGGCGCCATCGACGTGTTCGCGCTGCGCAACGCCGGGATGCGCTACTTCACCGTGTCGGTGGACCGCGAGCGGGCCGGCCGCTTCGGCCTCAACGCGCAGGAGGTGCAGGAATCGCTTCGCGTGTGGGTCGACGGGCGCCGGCTCGGCCTCGTGCTGGAGGGCCAGGTGCGCACGCCGCTCGTGGTGCGCGGCGAGGAGCGGCTGCGCGCCTCGGCGGCCGACCTCGCCCGGGTGCCGATCGTGCTGCCCGGCGGCGGCACGGTCGAGCTGGCGCAGGTCGCCACAATCAATGTCGACGATGGGCCGATCCAGGTGATCCGCGAGGACGGCCAGCGCTTCGCCACCGTGCTCTCGAACGTGCGCGGCCGCGACCTGGTCGGATTCGTTGACGACGCCAAGGCGGCCGTCGCCGCCAAGGTCGAGCTGCCGAAGGGCTACAGCCTCGTCTGGGGCGGGCAGTTCGAGAATCAGCAGCGCGCCTCGGTGCGCCTGATGATCGTTGTGCCGATCGCGCTCGCCGGCATCTTCCTGCTGCTGTACCTGACGTTCGGCTCGCTGCGGCAGTCCATCCTGGTGTTCTGCAACGTGCCCTTCGCCACCATCGGCGGCGTGATCGCCCTGTGGGGCTCGGGCGAGTTCCTCTCGGTGCCGTCGTCGGTCGGCTTCATCGCCTTGATGGGCATCGCCGTGCTCAACGGCGTGGTGCTGGTCTCCTACATCAACGAGGTCTGCGCCCGCGGCGACCTGCCGTTCCGCGAGGCCGTGATGGAGGGCGCGCGGCGCCGCCTGCGACCCGTGATGCTGACCGCCTCGATCGCGGCGCTCGGCCTCGTGCCGTTCCTGTTCGCCACCGGGCCGGGCGCCGAGATCCAGCGGCCGCTCGCCATCGTGGTGATCGGGGGCCTGATCACGGCGACGGCCCTGACCCTGCTCATGCTGCCGATCCTCTACGACCGCTTCGCCCTGCCGCGTGCCGAGCGCCGCCGCCTCGCCGCGGCGGAGGCCGAGGCGTCGGCGGATACCCCGCCCGCGGCGACGCCCACTCCGGCCGCCCCGGTCGCCGCCGCCGACCACGCCGCTCCGGCGCCGGCCTCCGGCAAGGCCGCACCGGCCGACGCGCTGGTGACGTGACGCACGGCCGCGGCCCGATCTGCTATGGTCCCCGGGATTCGAACCCCGGGGATTCTGCGTGCACATGCCGGACCGCGATCGCCTCGTCGCCTGCCTGCCGAAATGCGAGCTGCACATCCACATCGAGGGCTCGCTCGAGCCCGAGATGGTTTTTGCACTCGCGCGCCGGAACAACATCCGTTTGCCCTGGGACTCGGTCGAGGCGCTGCGGCGCGCCTATGCGTTCGGCTCGCTGCAGGACTTTCTCGACGTCTACTATGTCGGCATGTCGGTCCTGGTCACCGAGCAGGATTTTTACGACCTCGCCCTCGCCTATCTGAAGCGCGCCCATGCCGACAATGTCGTGCATGTCGAGATGTTCTTCGATCCGCAGGGCCACACCAGCCGCGGCATCGCGTTCGACACCGTGGTGACCGGCCTCTCGCGCGCCTGCGCCGATGCGCGTGAAGAGCTCGGCATCCAGGCGAGCCTGATCATGTGCTTCCTGCGCCATCTCGACGAGGACAACGCGCAGCGCACGCTCGACGCCGCGCTGGGGCATCGCGATCGCATCGTCGGGGTCGGGCTCGACTCCTCCGAGAAAGGGAATCCGCCCGAGAAGTTCGCGCGCGTGTTCGCCCGCGCCCGTGACGCCGGCTTCTCGCTGTTCGCCCATGCCGGCGAGGAGGGGCCGCCCGACTATGTCTGGCAGGCGCTCGACGTGCTCGGCGTCGCCCGCGTCGACCACGGCAACCGCGCGCTGGAGGACGACGTGCTGGTGTCGCGGCTCGCCCGCGACCGAGTGCCGTTGACCGTCTGCCCGCTCTCCAATCTCCGCCTGCGCGTCGTCGACGACCTCGCCCACCATCCGCTCCGACACATGATGGAGAAGGGCCTCGCCGTCACGGTGAACTCCGACGACCCGGCCTATTTCGGCGGCTACGTGAACGACAATTTTTCGGCGATCGCCCGCGCCCTCGACCTTTCCGCGGCCGACATCGTGGCGCTCGCCCGGGCGAGCTTCATGGCCGCCATGATGAGCGAGGCCGAGCGCGCGGCCGCGCTCGCGCGCTTCGAGGCGGCGGTGCGGGAGACGGGGGTGCGTTAGGCGGGTTCGGATCGTGCCGTTCGTGTCCCGGGCGCGGCGCAACGCGGCGTGACCCGGGACCCAGGGCGATCAGGCGAGGCGCCTACCATCCCGCCCCTGGGCCCCGGCTCTGCGGCGCATCAGGCCTGCGGCCTGACGCGCCTTGTCCGGGGCACGCGGCCTCGCCGTTCTCACTTCTTCCCGAATGCATCCCGGAAGGAATCGAACTTGCCGCCGGTCGGACGGGCCGCCTCGGCGTCCTTCTTTTGCGGCTCGCAGGGGACGATACCCTTGTCGACGATCTGCTGGGTGCGATTGTCGACCGTGTATTCGCGGCAGTTTCCGAAATAGTCGGCCTTCACCATCATGCGGCCGTAGCGGCGGACCTCGGCCTCGGGCGGGCCGGAGGGGCCGAGCAGGCGCTCGGTGAGCGGGACGTAGCCGAGCTGGCGGGCGCCGACCTCCCAGCCGACCAGGGTGACGACCACCAGCCCCACCGCATAGGCGGAGACGGCGAGAAGCCCGCGTCGGGCATGGTGGGTGCTGGTCATGGCCTTGTCCGGGACTCTAGCCCCGACCGGGTTAATCGGCATTTACGGCTAAGCCTCGATCTGTCGGGGTCGGTCGCTTTCCGCAATGCAGCACGGACGCCGGCACGCCATCGGGCTGATACGGGCGACGGTGCCCCGACCAGGCGCGTCGCGCCACCGGGCGCGGCCGGCGCCACGAAACGACTTGCGAACCGAAAGCTGGTATAAGCAGCCTGCGTCGCGCGGTTCGCCCGGTCGGGTGGCCCGTCGCCGGATGCGCCGGCCCGCGGGGGCCGGACCTCGTTCCTGGTGAAAGCCGCTCGATCCGGGTCCGCGACGCGCGATTCCGGTGCGGGCAAGGTCTGGAAGGACGCCGTGACTGCACTGGTTCGATCTGTCGTGACGGCCTCCGCCGTCGCCCTCCCCCTCGTGCTTTCGGCCTGCGGCGAGCAGAATCAATACGTCGCGCCGCCGCCCCCAAAAGTCTCGGTGGCGAAGCCCGTGCAGCAGCCGGTGACGCGCTTCCTGGACGCGACCGGCTCGACGGCGGCCGTCAACTCGGCCGACCTGGTCGCCCGCGTGAACGGCTTCGTCCAGGGCATCAGCTACAACGACGGCGACTACGTGAAGCAGGGCACGCTCCTCTTCACCATCGAGCCCGAGCCCTACAAGGTGAAGGTCGAGCAGGCCAAAGCGGCCGAGCTCGGCGCCGAGGCGACGCTCAAGCAGCAGCAGATCGTCTACGACCGCCAGGTCGATCTCGTCGCCAAGCAGGCGAGCCCGCAGTCGCTGCTAGACCAGGCGACCGCCCAGCGCGACACCGCCCAGGCCAATCTCGACCAGTCCAAGGCCAACACCATGCTGGCCGTCATCAACGACGGCTACACCCGCGTCACCGCGCCGTTCGACGGCGTCGTCACGGCCCGCCAGGTGTCGCTCGGCCAGTATGTCGGCGCCAACGGCCAGCCGACCACGCTCGCCACCATCGTGCAGCTCGAGCCGATCTGGGTGAACTTCACCATCAGCGAGACCGACGTGCAGCGCATCCGCGACGAGATGGCTCGCCGCGGCCTCACCCGCGACGACATCAAGAAGGTGCCGATCGAGATCGCCACCCAGACCGAGACCGGCTACCCGCATGTCGGCACGCTCGACTACGTGGCGCCGAACGTGACCACCTCGACCGGCACGCTGCAGGCCCGCGCCGTGCTGGCCAACAAGGACCGCAGCCTGCTGCCCGGCTATTTCGTGCGGGTGCGGATCCCGATCGAGCGCATCCCGTCCGGCCTCCTGGTGCCCGACACGGCGATCGGCAGCGACCAGGGCGGCCGCTACGTGCTGGTGGTCGCCGCCGACGGCACGGTCGAGCAGCGCAAGGTCCAGGTCGGACCGCAGATCGGCGAGTTGCGGGTCATCGAGTCCGGCCTGACGGCGGACGACCGCATCGTCGTCGCCGGCGCGCTGCGCGCCGTGCCGGGCCAGAAGGTCGACCCGCAGCTCACCACGATCTCGGCGCCGCCGCCGGTGACGCTGCCGGACGCGCCGCCGGCGCCGCCGCCGCTGCCCAACACGCTGCCGCCCGCCCCGACCGTGACGGCGCCGAAGCTGCCGGCCGCACCGGACGTGCAGCCGCAGCCCGTGCCCGGCGGCCTGCCGCGCCCCAAGACCATGCAGTGATCCGGGCGGGCCACGCATGATCTCGAAATTCTTCATCGAGCGGCCGGTTCTCGCGAACGTCCTGGCCATCCTGATGATCGTGATCGGCGCCGTCGCGCTGCTGCGACTGCCGGTCTCGCAATATCCCGACGTGGTGCCGCCGACCGTCTCGGTGACGACCAGCTATCCGGGCGCCAGCGCCCGCACCGTGATCGACACCGTGGCCCTGCCGATCGAGCAGCAGGTCAACGGCGTCCAGGGCATGATCTACATGCAGTCCTACGCGGGGTCGGACGGCAGCTACAGCCTGATCGTGACCTTCGAGATCGGCACCGACCTCGACATGGCGCAGGTGCTGGTCCAGAACCGCGTCGCCACCGCGCTGTCGCAGCTGCCGACCTCGGTCCAGGTGCAGGGCGTCACCGTCCAGAAGAAGATGACGTCGATCCTGCAGATCGTCACGCTCACCTCGCCGGACAACCGCTACGACAGCCTCTACCTCGCCAACTACGCCACCATCCGGCTGCACGACGAGATCGCGCGCCTGCCCGGCGTCGGCAACGTCAACGTGTTCGGCGCCGGCCAGTACTCGATGCGGGTGTGGCTCGATCCCAACCGCATGCAGGCGCGCTCGCTCACCACCCAGGACGTGGTGCAAGCGCTGCAGGGGCAGAACCAGCAGGTGACGGCCGGCCAGATCGGCATGCCGCCGGCCCCCAAGGCGCAGAACTTCCAGTACACGCTCGACGTGCTCGGCCGCCTCGACGATCCCGACCAGTTCGCCGCCATCATCGTCAAGACCGGCGACAACGGCAACGTGACGCGGGTTCGCGACATCGGCCGGGTCGAGCTCGGCGCCCAGACCTACAGCCAGATCTTCACCCAGGACGGCCAGCCCTCGGCCGGCATCGCGATCTACCAGTCGCCGGGCGCCAACGCGCTCGACGTCGCGAGCCGCGTCGACGCCAAGATGAAGGCGCTCGCCAAGGACTTCCCGCCGGGGCTGGTCTACGGCATCCCGTTCGACACCACCCTGTTCGTCACCGCCTCGATCAACGAGGTCTACAAGACCCTGTACGAGGCGGCGATCCTGGTGCTGATCGTCATCCTGCTCTTCCTGCAGGACTGGCGCGCCATGCTGGTGCCGGCGACGACCGTGCCGGTGACCATCATCGGCGCGTTCGCCGGCATGGCGGCGCTCGGCTTCACCGTGAACCTCTCGACCCTGTTCGCCATCGTGCTGGCGATCGGCATCGTGGTCGACGACGCCATCGTCGTGGTGGAAGGCGCCGCCCACAACATCGAGAAGGGCATGAGCGGCCACGACGCCGCGATCAGCGCGATGCGGATCCTGCTCGGACCCATCATCGGCATCACGCTGGTGCTGATGGCCGTGTTCCTGCCGGCCGCCTTCCTGCCCGGCCTGACGGGGCGCATGTATGCGCAGTTCGCCCTCGTCATCGCCGCGACGGCGCTTCTGTCGGCCATCAACGCCCTGACTCTGAAGCCGACCCAGGCCGCGACCTGGCTGCGCGCCCCGGTGCCGCCGGAGGAGCGCAATGCCTTCTTCCGCGGCTTCAACGCCGTCTACGGCAAGGCCGAGCATCTCTACACCGCCCTGATCAGCCGCATGGTGGCGAAGGCCGCCGTCATGGCGATCCTGGCGCTGGTGATCATCGGCGGCGCCTTCTGGGGCTTCACGCGGGTGGCGACCGGCTTCCTGCCGATCGAGGACCAGGGCTATCTGGTGGCGAGCGTCCAGCTCCCCGACGGCGCTTCGCTGACCCGCACCCAGGCCGTGCTCGACAAGGTCAGCGCGATCGCCGGCAAGACGCCGGGCGTCAAGCAGGTGATCACGATCGCCGGCGTGTCGGTGCTCGACAACTCCGCCTCGCTCGCCAATGCGGGCGTCGCCTACGTCATGCTCGACGACTGGGACAAGCGCGGCAAGGCCGAGGGCCTGCGCCCGCTGCTGATCGGGCTCAACACCACGCTCGGCGAGATCCAGGAGGCGAAGATCCTGGTGGTGCCGCCACCGCCCATCCAGGGCGTCGGCAATGCCGGCGGCGTCACCATGCAGATCGAGCTGCGCGACGGCAGCTTCGACCTGCCCAAGCTGCAGGGCATGGTGGACAGTTTCGTCGCCAACGCCTCGACCCAGTCGCAGATCCAGCGGGTGATCTCGACCTTCCGGTCGAGCGCGCCGCAGTACCGGGTCGAGGTCGACCGGGTGAAGACCGAGACCCTGCAGGTGTCGCTCGATCAGGTGTTCCAGACGCTCGCCGGCTATCTCGGCTCCACCTACGTGGACCAGTTCAACAAGTTCGGCCGCGTCTTCCAGGTCTATGTCCAGGCCGACTCCGACTTCCGCCAGCGGCTCGACGACGTGCGCAACCTGACGGTCCGCAACGTGAAGGGCGACATGATCCCGCTCGGCACGCTGATGACCATCACGCCGACCGTCGGGGCGCCGCTGATCAGCCTGTACAACCTCTACCCGTCCGCCACCGTCGTGGCGCTGCCGGCGGCCGGCGTGTCGACCGGCCAGACCATGCGGCTGATGGAAGAGATCGCGGCCCGCACCCTGCCACCCGGCGCCGGCATCGAATGGACGGCGATGTCGTACCAGGAGAAGATCGTCGGCAACCAGATGTTCGTCGTCTTCGCGCTGTCGATCCTGCTGGTCTATCTGGTGCTGGCCGGCCAGTACGAGAGCTGGTGGGCGCCGATCTCGGTGGTGCTCGCCGTGCCGCTGTCGCTGCTCGGCCCGGTCTCGGTGCTCAACGCCCTCAAGGTCGACAACAACCTCTACGTCCAGATCGGCCTCGTGCTGCTGATCGCGCTCTCCGCCAAGAACGCCATCCTGATCGTCGAGTTCGCCCGCGAGACGCGGGCGGCCGGCAAGAGCATCGTCGACTCCGCCATCGAAGGGGCGCGCGAACGATTCCGGCCGATCCTGATGACGTCCTTCGCCTTCATACTCGGTGTCGCGCCGCTGGTGGTGGCGACCGGCGCCGGCGCCTCGGCGCGGGCCTCGATCGGCATCACGGTGTTCTCCGGCATGATCGCCTCGACCTGCCTGGCCGTGCTGTTCGTGCCGTCGTTCTTCGTGCTGATGCAACGCTTCGAGGAGCACCTCCTGGCCCGCAAGGCGAAGAAGGCGGGAGCGAAGAAGGGCGAAGCCACGGCGGCGCCGGCGGAGTGAGCGTTTCGCAGACGAAGTCCGAGAGCTGCGGCTGAAGCCTGAGACCGGGGCTCACCCCCCTCCCCAACCCTCCCCCACAAGGGGGGAGGGAGCCGGCTGCGGCCCGCGGCCGAGCCTCCGCTGACGATCGAGGTCGAGTCTCCTGGACAGCTTCTCCGCGAACCTCTCGGCAGACTCCGGCGTCACGGCTCCTGCGTTCCCTCCCCCCTTGTGGGGGAGGGACAGGGAGGGGGGTGAGCCCGGAACACCGCCCTATCTGTCATGAATTCCAACAGAGCAATCCCGCTCACCCCGGCAGCCCCGAAGCGGCCGCGGCGGCATCGCCCTGGGCGGCGGTGCCGGGGCCGGCGGCGATGAACTGATCACGGGCGAGCTCGGCGAAGCGGCCGCCCTTCGCCATCAGCTCGTCGAAGGTGCCCTGCTCGATCACCCGTCCGTGCTCGAACATGAGAATGCGGTCGGCGCGCCGCACCGTCGCGAGCCGGTGGGCGATCACGAAGGTCGTGCGCCCCTTCATCACCTCGTCGAGCGCCGCCATCAGCCGGGTCTCGGTGCGCGCGTCGAGCGCCGAGGTCGGCTCGTCGAGGATCAGGATCGGCGGCTCCTTGAGGAGCGCGCGGGCGATCGAGAGCCGCTGGCGCTCGCCGCCCGACAGGCTGCGGCCGCGCTCGCCGACACGGGCGTCGAAGCCCTCCGGCGTGCGGGCGATGAACTCCATCGCCTGCGCCCGCTCGGCGGCGAGCCTCAGCTCGGCCTCGGTCGCATCCGGCTTGCCGATGCGCAGGTTCTCGGCGATCGAGCGGTTGAACATCAGCCCTTCCTGGAAGACGACGCCGATGTTCCGCCGCAGGCCCGCGAGCTTCATCGTCTTGATGTCGATGCCGTCGATGCGGATCGTGCCCGACTGCGGGTCGAAAGCGCGGTGCAAAAGCGCCAGCGCCGTCGTCTTGCCGGCGCCCGTGGTGCCGACGAACGCGATCGTCTCGCCCGGCTTCGCCGTCACGGTGAGATCGGCGACGGCGGGCCGCTTGCCGTCGTAGGAGAACGACACGCCGTCGAACTCGACCAGCCCCGACAGGCGGCCCGGATCGATCGCGCCCGCACGGTCGCGGATCGCCGGCTCGGCGTCGAACACCTCGAAGAACTCGGCGAGCCGCGGCGCCTCGGCGAAGACCCGGTTGACGAACCACACGGCGTCCTGCAGCCGCGCGATCAGCATGGTGGCGAAGCCCATGAAGGTGACGATCTCGCCGACCGAAGCGAGGCCGTGGATGTTGAGCCAGGTGCCGAGCAGCACGATCGCCAGCATGGTGAGGGTCGTCGACGCCCGCGTCAGCACCGCCACCACGGCCCACCAGGACAGCACCGGAATCTGCGCCGCGAGCAGCCGGTCGATGACGGTCTTCAGCCCCGTCACCTCGGCGTCGACGCGGGCGAAGGAATGCACCAGCGCGACGTTGCCGAGCGTGTCCGAGGCGCGCTCGGCGAGCTCCGAATAGTTGCTCTCGACGAGGCGCTGAAGCGTCTCGGTCTTGCGCATCACGAAGGCGGTGAGCACCGCGAAGACGACGCACAGCACGACGAGCAGCAGCGCGAGCCGCCAGTTGAGGACCAGGGCGAGCGGCAGCAGCACGAAGAACGACACGAAGGCCGCGAGATTGTCGCGGAAGAAGGCGAGCCACAGGCCCCACAGCGCGTCGGTGCCCTGCAGCATCACCTTCATCAGCCGGCCCGAATGGGTCGAGCCGTGAAAGGCGAGCGGTTGCTCGAGCACGCGCTCGAAATAGTCGGCCAGCACGGCCTGGCGCTGCTGATGGGCGAGCCGGTCGGCATAGAGCGCGGTCAGCGTGCCGCAGACGATGCTGAACAGGCCGAAGGCGGCCCACGCCGCCAGGAGCCCGGTCAGCGTCGACCAGGAGAAGCCGGCGCCGGGCGCGGCCGCCTTCGACAGCGTGTCGACGACGCGGCCGAACAGCACCGGCTCGGCGAACTGGGCGGCGGCGAGCGCCAGGTTGGCGAGCGCCAGCGTCCAGGCGAGGCGCTTCACCGGCGCGAGCAGCGCCAGCGCACGCAGATAGAGACGGAACACGCTCATGCGGACCTGTCGTGGAATCGGGCGACGGTGGCCCGTTATAGCAGGTCCTTTCGGGCCGGAACGTGGTGGGTGGCGCCGCGTGGTCCGCTCGTCCCCGCGAAGGCGGGGACCCAGGGGCGGCACGGCGCGCCGCCGCTCATGCCCGCCTTCGCGGGGATGAGCGGAGTATGAGAGCCGCCGCCGCACGCGCCCCTCGCCGCAGCGCAAGATGGCGTCACCGCAATGCACAGTCGTTGGGCAAATTCGCGAGCTGCCTTCGCAAACGGCGAAATCAGCATGACCGAGATTGGCATTCCCGCCCGTCGCGGCCGGTTCGTAGCATGTGATCACGTCGGCCGGACCGCACGGCCCAAGGACAAAGGCGCATCGCGTGGACGCACTCGGCTATCGCAAGAAGATCGGCATCGTCGTGCCTTCGACCAACACGGTGGTCGGTCCGGAATGCGAGGCGCTGCGGCCACGCGGCGTCACCAACCATGTCGGTCGCCTCACGCTGGAGAACAAGCCGATCGAGGCGAGCGACGCCGGCTTCCTGGCGCATGTCCAGCGCATGCGCGACGGCATCTTCCCGGCGATCGACCAGGTGATGACCTGCGCGCCCGACCACGTGATCATGGCTGTCGCGATAGAAGCGTTCACCGGCGGCGTTTCCGGTGCCGCGGCCTTGCAGAACGACTTGGAAAAGCGCGCCGGCGTCGGCGTCTCGATGGGCTCGACCGCGGCGACGGCGGCGCTCACGGCCTTCGGGGCGAAGCGCATCGCCGTCCTCACCCCGCACCAGCCGAAGGGCGACGAGACGGTCGCGGGCTATCTGACCGAGGCCGGCTTCGACGTCGTGCGCATCGTCGGCCTGCGCTGCGCCTCGCCCTTCGCCATCGCGCAGGTGCAGCCCGACACGCTGCGCAAGGTGCTGCGCGAGATCGACGGCGACGACATCGACGCCATCCTGCAGGTCGGCACGAACCTTGCGAACGGCACCGTCGCGGCCGAGGCGGAGCGCTGGCTCGGCAAGCCGGTGCTGGCCATGAACGTCGTCACCTACTGGGACGCGCTGCGCCGCAGCGGCATCGACGATCGGCTCTACGGCTTCGGCCGGGTGCTGGAAGAGTTCTGAGGGGTTGCGGATGATGCAGGATCGCGTCGTCGTCGTCGGAGCAGGGCCGACCGGGCTGACGGCGGCGCTGTTCCTGGCGCGCGCCGGCGTGCCGGTGACGGTGCTTGGAGGCGCGCCACGAGATCTACGAGGATCCGCGCGCCGCGACGTTCCACCCGCCGACGCTGGAGATGTATGCCGACACCGGCGTCACGGCCGAGCTGCATGCCCGCGGCATCCTCTGCCCGCAATGGCAGTTCCGCGGCCGCGACGAGGGGCTGGTCGCCGAGTTCGACCTCGGCTTGCTCGCCGACGTGACGCCCTACCCGTACCGGCTCCAGTGCGAGCAGCACAAGCTGGTCGCCATCCTGACCGACCGGCTCGCCTCGTTTCGCGACGTCGACATCCGCTACGGCGTGCCGGCCGCGACCGTGACGCAGGACGCCTCTGGCGCCGACGTGATCCTGGAGAACGGCGAGGCGGTGCGCGGCGCCTATGTGATCGGCGCCGACGGCGGCCGCAGCGTGGTGCGCAAGTCGCAGGAGATCGACTTCGAGGGCTTCACGTATCAGGAGCGGTTCCTGGTCGTCACCACGACCTTCGACTTCGCCCGGCGCGGCTTCGCCTATTCCTGCTACGTGTCGGATCCGCGCGAGTGGTGCGCCCTGTTCAAGGTGCCGGGCGAGGGTCCGCCAGGCCTGTGGCGCGTCGTCTTCCCCACGCCGCCCGAGGCGGCGGCCGAGGATCTCTTGGATCACGTCGGTGCCGAAGCCAGGGTGCGCGGCTTTCTCGTCACCGACGAGCCCATAAAGATCGTCCACACCAATCTCTACACGGTCCACCAGCGGGTCGCGGCGACCTACCGGCGCGGTCGCGTGCTGCTCTCCGGCGATGCCGCCCATGTCAACAATCCGCTCGGCGGCATGGGCATGAACTTCGGCATCCACGACGCCGTCAGCCTCGCCGGCACGCTGGTGCGCGTGCTCGGCGGCGCGCCCGACGATCTGCTCGATCGCTACGACCGGCAGCGCCGCCATGTCGCCAACGCGTTCCTGCAGGCGATGACCATCCAGAACAAGCGCGTGCTCGAGGAGAAGAATCCGGCGGTGCGCGAGGAGCGCCTGCGCGAGCTGCGCGACACCGCCGCGGACCCCGCCAAGGCCCGCCCGTTTCTCATGCGAACGGCGATGATCGAGGGGCTGCGGGCCGCAGCCGCCGTCGACTGAACGCCGTCGCGCCCCAAGGGACGACACCCCCTTCGAGGAGGACTTTCACGAGGGTCGATCGCAACTGACGGGACCGGGACCCGCCGCGCGCGAGAGCACAAGGTCGGAGCGGAGCGAGACATGACGACACGACGTGCGCTGCTGAAGTCGCTGGCGGCCGGGGCCATGGTGGCCGGGGCCGGAACCATGGGCCTGCCGCTGTCGGCACGGGCGAGCGGCTGGCCGGACCGGCCGGTCCGCATCCTGGTGCCGTTCGCGGCCGGCGGAAACACCGACGGCATCGCCCGTCTGCTCGCCGCCCATCTGAGCGATCGGCTCGGCCAGCAGTTCGTGGTCGAGAACCGCACCGGCGCCGGCGGCACCATCGCGGCCGAGGCGACGGCGCGCTCGCCCGCCGACGGCTACACCCTGATGGTCGCGGCCGTCGCCCAGATGGCCGTGTTCCCGGCGATCAAGAAGACCAACTACGACCCGCTGACCGATTTCGCCGCCGTCAGCAACGTCGCCAGCAACCCGTTCTGCCTCGTCGTCCACCCGTCCTTCCCGGCCACGACGCTGCCCGAGCTCGTCGCCTATGTGAAGGAGCGCCCCGGCAAGGTCGTCTACGCGTCCGGCGGCAACGGCAGCATCAGCCATCTCACCATGGCGCTGTTCGTCAAGCGGGCCGGCCTCGAGATGATGCACACGCCCTATCGGGGCGGCGCCCCGGCCGTCGCCGACGTGATCGCCGGCCACGTGCCGATGTATTTCGGCAATCTCTCGGAGGCGCTGCCGCATGCCGGCGGGGCGCTGCGGCCGATCGCCGTGTCGGGCGCCACCCGGGCCGCCAAGTTGCCCGCCGTGCCGACCGTCGCCGAGCAGGGCTATCCGGGCTTCAAGACCGACACCTGGAACGGCCTGACCGCGCCGGCCGGCACGCCGAAGGAGATCGTCGACCTGCTCGCCCGCGAGGTGAAGGCGGCCCTGAAGGAGAAGAAGACGCTGGAGCAGCTCGACAGCTTCGGGGTCGACCCGATCGGCTCCACGCCGGACGAGTTCAAGGCGACCATCGCGGCCGACCTCGCCCTGTGGCGCGAGGCCGTCAAGGACGCCAACGTCTCGCTGTAGGCGTCCTCGCGCGGACCCGCGGTCGCGTCGCTCCGCGCGGCCGCGCCGGGGCCTTCGAAAGCGCAACCGAAACGAGGGTTTCCGAGGCCCGGCGGGCGTGCTTTGAATACGCCCCCATGAGGACACCCGGCGAGCCCGAGACCGCATCCGCGCCGAACGAGTCGTCGTCGCGCGCCGCCGCGGCGGCGCGGCTCGTGCCGGCGGGTCTCGCGGCTCTCGGCGTCTATGTCGCGCTGGAGTGGCTCGGCTTCATCCACGAGGTGAAAGGCCTGCCGGCCACACCCTGGAATCCCGGTCTCGGCGTGGTGTTCGCGCTCGTCGCCCTGGACGGCCCGCTGGCCGCCGCGGTGCTGTTCGCCGGCATCGTGCTGGCCGAGATCCTGGTCGTCGACACGGTGCTGTCCTGGCCGCTGGTGCTCGCCGTCGCGGCGATCGAGACTGGCTGCTACGCGGCCGCCGGCCTGCTGGCGCTGCGCGCCTTCCGCATCGACCCGCGGCTCGGCCATCTGCGCGACGTGCTCCTGCTGCTCGCCGCCGGGCTCGCCGGCGCCTGCATCGTCGCCGTGCTGCTCACCGTGCTGCTGATCGCCTTCGGCGATCTCGGGCTGCGCGACGTGCTCGCCGCCACGGTGCCGCTGCTGGTCGGCGACATCATCGGCATCGCCGTGATCACGCCGCTGGTGCTCCGCCTCGCCGCCGCCTGGCGGGCGGGCGAGCTGGCGTTCGCCCCGGCGCTCGCGCTCGAAGCGGCCTCGACCGCCGCCGTGATCGGCGCCTGCCTATGGCTGGTCACGGCGAGCCCGGGCCCGGAAGGCTTCAAGTATTTCCATCTGCTCGCGCTGCCCGTCGTGACGGCGGCGGTGCGGCACGGGCTCGACGGCGCCTGCCTGGCGCTCGCCGGCGTGCAGCTCGGGCTGGTCGCGCTCCTGCATCTGCACGGCCACGACATCCGCGCCTTCACCGAGTATCAGGCCCTGATGCTGGTGCTCACCGCCACCGGCCTCGTGGTCGGCGTGGTGGTGAGCGAGCGGCGCGCGGCCGAGCGCCTCGCCCGCGCCGCCGAACGCCGCGCCAAGGCGCGCGAGGCCGAGGCCGCGCAGGCCGGGCGCTTCCACCTGGTCTCCAGCATGGCCTCGGCGCTCGCCCACGAGATCACCCAGCCGATGACGGCGGCGCGCGCGCTGGCCCGCGCCGCCCAGCACATCCTGCAGACGCCGGGCGGCGACCTCGCCCGCGCCGAGACGAATCTCGCCACCGTGATCGCCCAGATCGACCATGCCGGCGCCGTCATCCGTCGCACCCGCGACCTCCTGCGCCGCGGCGCGCCGGTGCGCGATCCGATCGCGATCGCCACCCTCGTCGACGACGTCCTGGCCATCGCGGCCGCCGACCCGCACGCCCATGGCGTGGCCTTCGTCACCGACGTTCCGGCCGGCCTGCCGGACGTGACGGGCGATCGCGTCCAGCTCCAGCAGGTGCTTCTCAACCTGGTGCGCAACGCCGTCGAGGCGATCGCAGCGGCCCGCGTGCCGAACGGCCGGGTGTCGATCGCCGCGGCGCGCCCGGCCGCGACGTCCGGCGACGCACCGCCCGACGCTGCGCTGCCCGGCATCGAGATCACGGTGTCCGACAACGGCCCCGGCGTCTCCGACGATCTCGTCGAGACGTTGTTCGAGCCGCTCGTCACCTCGAAGCCGGAGGGGCTCGGTCTCGGGCTCGCCATGTGCGCGGCGATCGTCGAGCAGCACGGCGGCCGCATCGCGCTCGTCTCGGGCGCCCCCGGCGCGACCACGTTCCGCGTCACTCTGCCGATCGAAGGATCCGCGTCCCGCCCATGATTCGCACATGACCCGCACCGCCACCATCTTCGTGATCGACGACCAGGAGTCCGTCCGCCACTCGCTCGGCGAGCTGCTCGGCGTGTTCGGCTTCGCGGTCGAGACCTTCGCGTCCGCCGACGAGTTCCTGGCGACGCTCGAGCCCGGCCGCATCGGCGTCATCGTCGCCGACGTGAAGATGCCCGGCACCGACGGCATCGCGCTGGTGCGCGAGCTCGCGCGGCGGGCGATCCGTCTGCCGGTCGTCCTGATCTCGGGCCACGCCGACGTCGCCATGGCGGTCGCCGCCATCAAGGCCGGGGCCGACGACTTCATCGAGAAGCCGATCGACGACACCGCGCTGGTCGCCGCCATCAACCGGGCGCTCGCCCGCACCTTCGAGGAGTTCGCGGCGCAACGGGCCAAGGAATCGCTCGCCGTCCGGTTCGGCCGGCTGACCCCGCGCCAGGTCGAGATCTTCGATCTCGTGGTGGAGGGCTACACCAGTCACGCCATCGCGGCGAAGCTCGCCATCAGCACCCGCACGGTCGAGAGCTACCGGGCCGAGATCATGGACAAGATGGAGGCCGAGAGCGTCGCCGTGCTGGTCCGCCAGGCGATCCGTCTCGGCCGGCTGGCGCCGTGAGCGGCGTTGCTTGCGAACGATCGAGTGCGGCGTCATTCCGGGGCGCCGCGTAGCGGCGAACCCGGAATCCAGCGGCAGGTTCCGAGCTCGCGGCTGGATTCCGGGTCCGGTGCTGCGCACCGGCCCGGAATGACGGGGCCCGTAGATCTACGCCCCCGGCGATGCGGATTTTCGCCGGTCGAAGGGCTGCCTAACTCTATATGCACGGTGGCGCCTGCCGTCCTTGGGGCGCCCCTCTCGCGTCACGAGGAGGGCCCGATGTCGCTTCTCCATCCATCCTACGATCACGCTCCGCTCCGCCGCGAAGGCTCCGGTCCGCACATGTTCGGGGTCTACTCGCTCGCCGCGGTGCTGCTCGTCGTGCTGGCCGCCCGTCTGGTGCCGAGCACGCTGGCGCTGCCGGCGCTCAGCCTCGCCGCGCTCGCCGCCGCCGGGCTGTTCGCGCTCGTCGCGACGCTGCGGAACGAGCCGCGCAGCGGCGGCGTTACGAGCTGGGATGTGGCCGGCGTGCTCGCCCTGGTGGGCTTCTCGGCCGCCATGCTGAGCGAGGCCGAGCATGTCGTGTCGGCCTTCGGCCACACGCTGGTCGCGATGGCGCACTGACGTGGGCTTTGGTGATGGATCGTCGGATGATCTCTCGGTCGTTCCGGGCCGGCGCGCAGCGCCGAACCCTGGCTCCAGCCGAGACGTTGTGAGATTTCCGCTCGAGTCCGGGTTTGCGGCTCGGCCGCGCCCGGAATGACGGCGTGCTGATCGTGTAAGTTGGTAAGAGTCTACGGGCGTCGATCCGGTTGCGGATCGCGTCCCGGCCGGTCCGGGCCCCTCTGGCAGCGTCCTGCTGCGATGTCGGACTGGAAGTCCCTTGGGAGTGGCCCGGTGCTGTTCGTCCTGTTCTTCGGCGCAGATCCGCGTCGCGGTGAGCCGTTCTCGCCGCGGCGTAGCTGTGCTCCGACGGCGTTGCTTCAGGTCCTCTCCCGCCCGAAACCGGGCGCCCCGCGCGGGCGCATCAGCAGCAGGAGAGAGTTTGGATGTGGGAGACCCTCAGCACCGAGTTCCTGACGAGCAGCGCGCTCACCGCGCTGGCCCAGGTCGTGATGATCGACCTGGTGCTGGCCGGCGACAACGCCATCGTCATCGGCCTCGCCGCCGCCGGCCTTCCGCGTGAGCAGCGGGCGCGCGCCATCCTGCTCGGCATCGGCGCGGCGACGCTGCTGCGCATCGGCTTCGCGGCGGTCACGACCCAGCTCCTGCAGATCGTCGGGCTCTTGCTGGCCGGCGGCCTCCTCCTCCTGTGGGTGTCCTGGAAGATGTGGCGCGAGCTTCGCGCCCAGCACGTCGTGGCGAGCGACGCCTCCGGGCGCGTGGACGACGTCCGCATCAATTCCGACGGCACGCTGACCGCGGTGACGCGGCAAAAGACCTTCGCCCAGGCGGCCTGGCAGATCGTCGTCGCCGACATCTCGATGTCGCTCGACAACGTGCTGGCGGTCGCCGGCGCGGCGCGCGAGCATCCCTGGGTGCTGGTCTTCGGCCTCGGCCTGTCGATCGCCCTGATGGGCATCGCGGCGAACTACATCGCCGCGCTGCTGCAGCGGCATCGCTGGGTGGCCTATGTGGGCCTCGCCGTGATCCTCTACGTGTCGCTGGAGATGATCTGGCGCGGCGGCCACGAGGTCTGGCCGATCGTCGGCACGTATCTCGGCATGTCGCCGGCGGCGGGCTGACGCCGTCACTCCGCGACGGCCCGCTCCGGTGCGCGCCCGGCGACGGCCCGGGCGCGCGGCTGGCCCGCCCACCAGGCGTCGAGCGCGTCCGCGTCGGCCGCGACCGTGACGGACAGCGGCCCGGCGAAGGCCGACCAGGCGGCGGCGAGCGCCGGGGCCACCGCGGTGACGACCGGCAGGTCCGCCGCGATGGCGTCCTGGAACGCCTCCACGAGGCCGTGCCGGTCGACCTCCACCTTGCCGAACTTGGACAGGATCACGAGGTCGGCGCCGGCCGCGATCGCCGCCTGCACGAGGCCGCAGGCTTCGGCGAGGCCGCCCGGATCGAGATTGCAGGCGGTCGACTCGCGGCCGAGATTCTGGCTGATCGAGATGCGGCGGCCGTCGCCGAGATCGCGCAGGAACAGTCCCCCGCAGGGGCCGTCGCCGCAGTCGGCCTCCTCGACGACGCCGATCACCCGGACACCCTCGGCGATGCGCCGCCGCGCGAAGGCGGCCATCACGGCCTGGATCTCCGCCCCGCTGGCGCCCGACAGCGCCGCGACCGGGGCCGGCGGCTCGTTCGCCGCGCCGTTCCGGGCCGTCCCGCCGGACTCCGGGAGGTCGCTCGTCATGCCCGCCATCCTGTCACCGGCCCTGACATCGACCCATCCTATATCGCACGAGGAACAGCTTCAAGGCATCGCCCCGGTGTCGGCCGGCCCCCGGCCTCACATCCGCGGCGGCCGCCGCGGCCCCGGCCGGCCGGGCTTCGGCGATCCCGGGCCGCGGGCGCCGTCGACGAACAGGCGAATTCCGCGCCGCAGCCGCTCGAGCTTCTTGGGTGTCATGCGGCCGTCCTCGAGGCCGAGCACGACGAAGCGGCGCGGTCCGAGAACCGTCGCCTGCAGAAAGTGCTGGGCCGCGAACACGCAGTCGTCGAGGGCGAGCTCACCGCGGGCGACCGCCTGCTCGAGGATCTTGCAGACCGCCCCGATCGAGCGGGCGCCGGCGAAGTCGTAGAGGATCCGGGCGAGTTCCGGGAACCGCCCGACCTGGGCCGTGACCATGCGGTCGAGCGCGACCGCTTCGGGTGTTGTGCTGATCCGCAGAAGCTCGATCGCCACCCGCTCGAGCAGCTGCTCGATCGGCGCGCCGTTCGCCGGGACCGCATCCAGGCTGGGAAAGTTCCGCTCCGCCAGGCGGATCACCACGGCGGCGAACAGATCGGCCTTGCTGCCGAACTGGGCGTAGAAGGCGCGCTTCGAGACCCGCGCCTTGGCGACCACGGTGTCGATGCCGGTACGCTCGTAGCCGATGCCGAGGAACAGCGTGGTGGCGACGTCGATGATGCGGTCGGTCGCCTTGCTCGACGGGGCCGGCTCCGCAGGAGCGACCACGCGGTCCCGCGCGGGGGCGGACCTCTTGGATGGCGACATCACACCGGCTCACGGTTCGAGACAGGCCGTTCCTTTAAAGGAGTGGCGCCACGATGCAAGACGGCGGGTTAGGTTAATACCCTAACCCGTACTAGCGGGGGTCGGCAGTCCCGCCTCGGTCAGCGCCCGGCGCTGACGCTCCGCCACCTGGGCGACCGAGAAATGCTCGATCGCCTCGTTGAACAGCCGGTGATAGTTCAGCCGGGAATCGAGATGCAGGAAGACACCGCCGAGCCCGATGGCGGCGCGGTCCATGAACACGAACTCCTGCGGGATCGTCACCGGCCCCTTCTCCTTGAGGGCGCGATGCACCGTGAAGGCCTCGCGGCGGCCGTACTCGGAGGGCTTCACGCCGTCCGCGATGGTGCGCACGCGATCCTCCATCACGGGCCCGAAGATGAACCGCGCCCAGATGTTGAGGATGTCGATCAGCTCCTTGGTGAGCCCGCGGAAGCCCCACGCCTCGTAGGCTTTGACGATCAGCTCGCGGTCGTTCGCCAGCAGGCCGTGATAGAGGTCGACGACGCCCGCGACGAAGCGCGGCGGGAAGATGCGGATGCAGCCGTAGTCGAGCAGGTTGATGCCGGCCGGCACGCCGTCGGCCAGGAACGCCGTGTAGTTGCCGAGATGCGGGTCGCCGTGGATGACGCCGAAACGGCTGAACGGCAGCCACCAGGCGCGATAGAGCGCCTCGGCGAGGCGGTTGCGGCTCTCGATGTCGGCGGTCTTGTAGGCGAGCAGGCGCTGGCCCTCGAGCCAGTCGAGGGTGAGGAGCCGCTTGGTCGACAGCGCCGGCCAGACGCCCGGCACCTTCACGGTCGGCACGTCGGCCAGGACGGTCTGGTAGAGCCGGACGTGCTTCGCCTCGCGCTCGTAGTCGAGCTCCTCGCGCACCCGCGCCGCGATCTCCTTGGCGATCTCGCTGGTGTCGATCGCTGCGTCCATGCGCCGGTGCAGGGCGAACAGCCAGCCGAGCTGCTGGAGATCCGCCTCCACGGCCGACTGCATGTCGGGATACTGGAGCTTGCAGGCGAGGCGCGCGCCGTCGTGCGCGGTCGCCCGGTGGACCTGGCCGAGCGAGGCGGCCGCCGCCGGCTTGTGCTCGAAGTCGGCGAACCGCTCCTGCCAGTCCGGCCCGAGCTCGGCCTGCATGCGGCGCTTGACGAAGGCCCAGCCCATCGGCGGCGCCTCGCTCTGCAGCTTGGCGAGCTCCTCGGCGTATTCGGGCGGCAGCAGGTCCGGCACCGTGGCCATCAGCTGCGCCACCTTCATGATCGGCCCCTTGAGGCTGCCGAGCGCGGCGGCGAGATCGGCCGCGCCGGTCTCGCGATCGTGGCTGCCGCTCAGAAGGCGCGTCGCCGCGAGCCGCGCCGCGACGCCGCCGACATTGGCGCCGACCCGGGCGTAACGCCGGGCCCGGGCGGAGAAACGGTTCTTTTCGAGATCGTTGGTCTTGTCGAGATCGCTCATGACACCCATTCGGCCGGAGTGTCCGATATAGGGAGGCCGACAGGCAAGCGCCACCGGAAGCCCGCGACAGTGTGAACGCGGGGTCACGTGGTTGATCGTGGGCAAACCGGATCGTTTGAACAACGCGGTGGTCATTCCGGGGCAGCGCACTCGGGTCGGCGCTTCGCGCCGCCCGAGCACAGGCTCCGCGCCGAACCCGGAATGACCGCAAACTGATCGAGCGGAAATGGGCTCAGGCGGCGCGCTCGCGCTCCGCGGCGGCCGTGGGCCGATCGAGCCAGGCAACGACCGCCGGCCACGTCTCGGCGAGCGTCCGCCGGCCCATGAACAGGCCGAGATGGGTCGCGGGCGCCTCCAACGTGGCGAGATCGGCCGGTGCGGTGCCGAGCGCCTTTGCCGCGGCGAGCACCGGGGCGGTGCCGACCACGCTGTCGTCGCGCCCGGCGAGCAGCAGCACGGGCAGGCGCACCGACGCGAGGTCGATGCGCCGGCCGAGCGCCGTGAAGGCGCCGCGCACCAGCCGGTTCTCCTTGTAGAGCCACTCGACGGTCTGAAGATAGAACGGCCCCGGCAGGTCGACGGTCCAGTCGTACCACTCGCAGAACCGCCGCAGCAGCGGCTCCTCGTCGGGCTCGGGCGCGAGGCCCGGATTCGGCGCCGGAAGCTGCAGCTCGTGGCAGATCGCCTCCGGCGTGGTCGGCGCCGTGCCCCACAGGCCGAGCATGAGCTGGCCGAGCAGCCGGCCGTCGCCGAACCGTAAAAGCTCGGCGAACTGCGACAGGGGCGTCGCCGCGGCGACACGCGCCAGCCCGGAGTCGCCGGCGGCGAGATCGAGCGGCGCGCCGGCGACCACCAGCCGCCGCACCTTGTTCGGGAACCGCGCCGCGAACAGGAGCGCCATCCAGCCACCCTGGCAGACCCCGATCAGGTCGACCGGCCGGTCGAAGCCGTCGATCGCGACGGCGAGGTCGGCGAGCAGCGTGTCGATGGTGAACAGCCGCATGCTCGGCGTCGCGGAGCGCCAGGCGACGAGGTGCAGGTCGCGCCGGCCGCAGGCGAGCAGCGTCTCGATCAGGCTGTGGCCGGGGGCGAAGTCGGCGACCGTCGCGCCGTGCAGCGCATAGGGCCCGCAGACGACGGTCGGCGGCGGCGCGGGTCCGGCGGCGGCCGGCGGCGCCACGGAAAAGTCGAGCAATGTCAGCGACGGCAGCGTCAGCGCCGTGCGATGCGGGGTGGTCCAGGACGGGCGGGCGAGCGGTGGGCGCAGACCCTCGTCGGTCGCCGCCCGGCGGGCGATCTCGTGCAGGAAGGCGACGGTCGCCTCGCTGGCCGACACGGCCGCCAGCATCGGCCACAGCAGCGCGGAGGGGAATGACGGACCCGGCATGGACGTCCCCCTGTTACCGACGGCCCCGCCGGGATCGCGCAGCGAACCTGCCGCGACCGCGACACCGTGACAGACAGGGACGTGGGGGTCCGAACCGCGGCCACCAAGTCCGGGGCACGCGCAAAAAGGGTACGCCTTCCCGGCGCGCGCGACAAGGACGCTGGCGCCCTGGACGGTCGAGACCGGCGCGGAGGGGTCGCCCACCGGACCATTCGCCCCCGGATGGGGCCCGCGTTCGCCCGGATGCCTTGGCCCGCCGAACCGGTTATGCTCGATCCGTGTTCAGGAGCGGAGACCGCATGCCCTACATCATCACCGGACACGACACCGCCGGCGCCCTCACCCTCAAGCGCGAGACCCCGGCCGCCGCCATCAAGAAGGCGGACGAGCTGATGGGCGAAGGCGTCACCGAGGTCGAGATCACCGACCAGGACGGCCGCCACTACAGCGTCGCCGAATTCGCCGAGCGCCACACCGCGCAGGCGTGAAGGGCAGCGTCCCGCCGACGGGCCAGAGTGCTCGAATAACGCTGGCTCGGCACCCCCTCAC
>NZ_JBEOMB010000037.1:0-16648 GCF_046000175.1 Rhodoplanes sp. SY1 | reverse complement strand
GGCGGCCGCGGCGGCGGGGAACGGAGACGCCCGTGAACCCGGACCTGTTCGTTCCCTTCCTCGCACTCACGCTGCTGCTGATCCTGACGCCCGGTCCGATCGTCACCCTGATGATCTCGACCGGTGCGACCCAGGGGGCGCGCGCCGTGCTCGCCACCTCGGTCGGCACCATGGCAGGCAACAGCGTGCTGATCGGCACGGTGGCGTTCGGCCTCGGCGTGGTGATGGCCAAGGCCACGGTGCTGTTCGAGGTGATCCGCTGGGCCGGCGTCGTCTATCTGATCTGGCTCGGCGTGCAGGCGTTCCGGCGCAGCGGTCGCGGCGCTCCGGTGCCCGAGACGGGCGGCGTCCATGTCTCGCGCGGCTTCCTGGTCGCCGTCTCCAATCCCAAGACCATGGCGTTCTTCACGGCCTTCCTGCCGCAGTTCGTCGATCCGGCTTTGCCGGCGACCTTCCAGCTCGTCGTGATGGTGTCCGTCTCGGTGGCGCTGGCCGGGCTTCTCGATGCGGTGTGGGGGCTCGCCGCGGCGGCCGGGCGCGGCTGGTTCCTGGCGCCGTCGCGCCAGCGGCTGCTCGGGCGGGCCTCCGGGGTCGCCCTGATCGCCGGCGGCGTCTGGCTCGCGCTGTCGCGCCGGCCGGCCTGACCGGATCGCGCGTGCTGCAGCACAATACCACCGGGTGCCTTGCCGGGCCGCTCCGGGCAGGCTAGACCCGCGCGATGCTTCGCACAGCCCTCTATGCCGGGTCGTTCGACCCCGTCACCAACGGCCACCTGGACGTCGTCCGCCAGGCGGTCCGCCTCGCCGATCGTCTGGTGCTGGCGATCGGCATCCATCCCGGCAAGGTGCCGCTGTTCTCCGCCGAGGAGCGTGCCGCCATGCTGGAGGAGACGTGCCGGACCGTCGCGGCGGCGGCGTCCTGCGAGATCACCTGCATCACGTTCGACGGCCTGGTGGTCACGGCGGCGCGGGAGCAGGGCGCCGTGGCGCTGATCCGCGGCCTGCGCGACGGCACCGACCTCGACTACGAGATGCAACTCGCCGGCATGAACGGCGCCATGGCGCCCGAGATCGCCACCGTGTTCCTGCCGGCGTCGCCCTTGGCGCGCCCGATCACCGCCACACTGGTTCGCCAGATTGCCGCCATGGGCGGGGACGTCTCGGCCTTCGTGCCGCCGGCCGTGGCCGCGCGGCTGAAGACGAGGTTCGCCGCCCGGGCGACCTGACGAAAAGGCCGGCGATGCGATCCGTGACGCGATCCTCGCAGCTCGTGCGCCGCGTGACCGTCCGGGCCGCCTGCCGTCTGTTCACCGCAACCGCGCTCACCGTAACGGCGACCATCGTGACCGCGCCGTTCCATCGCAACGCCAAGGATGCTTCATGATCCGCTTGTTCGCAGCTCTCGCCGTGCTGATGCTCTCGGTCGGGGCGCAGGCCCAGCCGCTGCCGGCCGGCCTCGATCCGCAGAACACGATCCTGCTCGACACCAAGGACGGCCGCGTCGTCATCAAGCTGCGACCGGACCTCGCGCCGCAGCACGCCGAGCGCATCAAGCTGCTGACGCGCGAGAAGTTCTACGACAACGTGCCGTTCCACCGCGTGATCGACAACTTCATGGCGCAGACCGGCGACGGCCAGCGCGGCAACGGGACGGGCGGCTCGAAGTATCCGGACCTGCCGGCCGAGTTCTCCAACGTGCCCTACAAGCGCGGCATCGTCGGCATGGCCCGCGCCTCCGACCCGAACTCGGCCAACAGCCAGTTCTTCATCATGTTCGCCGAGAACCCCGGCCTCAACGGCAAGTACACGGTGGTCGGCGAGGTGGTACGCGGCATGGACGTGGTCGACAAGGTGAAGAAGGGCTCGCCGGCCGACAACGGCCGCGTCACCAACCCCGACAAGATCGTCCGCATGCAGGTCGCCGCCGACGCCAAGTGACGTCGACGCGACGCGCGTCGCAAGACGTGATCACACCGGTCGTGATCACGTGGTTCATGATCGTCTGCCGGCGGTGCGGCCTCGCGCCGGCTCGTGCCGCCGATCCGGTTCATCCGACTTCCATTCCAACCAAGGGACTTCACCCGTGAGCGACGTCACCGAGAACACCCTCTTGCTCGAGACCACCCAGGGCCCGGTCACCATCGAGATGCGGCCCGACCTCGCGCCCGGCCATGTCGCGCGCATCAAGGAGCTGGTGCGCCAGAAGTTCTACGACGGCATCGTGTTCCACCGCGTGATCGAGGACTTCATGGCGCAGACCGGCTGCCCGCACGGCACCGGCACGGGCGGCTCGGGCCAGAAGCTGAAGGCCGAGTTCTCGCGCGAGAAGCACGTCCGCGGCACCGTCTCGATGGCGCGCGCCCAGAACCCGGATTCGGGCGACAGCCAGTTCTTCATCTGCTTCACCGAGGCGCCCTGGCTGGACGGCCAGTACACGGTGTGGGGCAAGGTGACGGCCGGCATGGACAACATCGACAAGATCAAGCGCGGCGAGCCGGTCAGCGATCCCGACAAGATCGTCTCGGCCCGCATGGCCGCCGACGCGACAGCGTGACGTCCCTTCACCTCTCCCCGCACGGCGGGGAGAGGTCGGATTGCACGCCGCAGGCGTGAAATCCGGGTGAGGGGGCCTCTCGTGGGCCTCTCGTGGATACGGCGACGCCCCCTCACCCCGACCCTCTCCCCGCCAGCGGGGAGAGGGAGAACGGGCGCCCTGCCGGCCACCTCATGCGCACCGATCTGTTCGACTTCGATCTCCCGCAAGAGCGCATCGCGCTGCGGCCCGCCAGCCCGCGTGATTCCGCGCGGCTGCTCGTCGTGCGGCCGCAGGCCGGCGCCGACGCCGCGCCGGCGCTCGAAGACCATGCGGTGCGCGATCTGCCGTCGCTCCTGCGGCCCGGTGATCAGCTCGTCGTCAACGACACCAAGGTGATTCCGGCGCAGCTGTTCGGCCGCCGGCTCGGCCGCGGGTCCGAGGTGGCGATCGAGGCGACCCTGGTCGAGCGGCTCGACGGCAGCCGCTGGAAGGCGCTGGTCAAGGGATCGAGGAAGCTCTCGGTCGGCGACACGGTGCGGTTCGGCGACGAGGGCAAGGTCTGCTTCCTCGGCCAGCTCGACGCGACCGTCGAGCTGAAAGGCGAGGGCGGCGCCGTGACGCTCGCCTTCGCGTTCCACGGGCCCGTGCTCGACCAGGCGATCGCCGAGCGCGGCGCCATGCCGCTGCCGCCCTACATCGCGGCGCGCCGGCCGGCCGACGAGCAGGACCGCGCCGATTATCAGACGCTGTTCGCCCGCGAGGAGGGCGCCGTCGCAGCACCCACGGCGGGCCTGCATTTTACCGACGATCTGCTCGTCCGCCTGCGCGGCGCGGGCATCGGGCTACATACGGTGACGCTGCATGTGGGACCGGGCACCTTCCTGCCCGTCAAGGCGGACGACACGGTGGACCACAAGATGCATGCCGAGTTCGGCGTGGTGAGCGAGGCGACGGCGGCGGCCCTCAACGTTGCCCGAAAAAACGGGGGCCGCATCGTCGCGGTCGGCTCGACCTCGCTGCGGCTCCTGGAAAGCGCCGCCGACCCGGACGGCACGATCCGCCCCTTCGCGGCCGAGACCGCGATCTTCATCACGCCCGGCTACCGCTTCCGCGCCGTCGACGTGATGCTGACCAATTTTCATCTGCCGCGCTCGACCCTGTTCATGCTGGTCGCCGCCTTCTCGGGCCTCGAGACCATGCGGCGTGCCTACGCCCATGCGGTCGCCACGGGCTACCGGTTCTACTCCTACGGCGACGCCTGCCTTTTGTTCCGTGGCGACCGGTAAGTAGCGGCGCCGCCGCCGCCCAGGATCCAGACAGCAACCGTTACGTATTTCTCCTGTACAGGCTCCAAAAACCCGTGCAGTGTGGCCCGATCCGACGTGAATGAACCTCGAATCGAGCCGGCGCCGTCATGACCGAACGACGACGTTTCTGCCTGATCCTCGTCAAGCCGTCGCATTACGACGACGAGGGCTACGTCATCCAATGGTTCCGCTCGCCGATTCCGTCGAATTCGCTCGCGGCGCTCTACGGCATCGCCAAGGACTGCGCGGCCCGGCAGGTGCTGGGTGCCGACGTCGAGATCGACATTCACGCCTTCGACGAGACCAACACGCGCATCCGCCCGAAACAGCTCGCGGAGATGATCAGGTCGGCCGGGGCCGGCATGGTGATGCTGGTCGGCGTGCAGTCGAACCAGTTCCCGCGCGCCCTCGATCTGGCGCGGCCGCTGCGCGCCGCCGGCATCGCCGTGGCGGTCGGCGGCTTCCACGTGTCCGGCGTCACCGCGATGCTGGCCGGCGTCGATCGTGATCTCGACGAGGCGCGCGCGCTCGGCCTCACGCTGTTCGCCGGCGAGGCGGAGGGACGGCTCGACCGCGTGCTGCAGGACGCGGCGGCGGGGCGCCTCGCGCCGCTCTACGACTACATGGACGACCTGCCGGGAATCGAGGGCGCGCCGATCCCGCTGATGGCGGCCGAGCGGGTGCAGCGCACGGCCGGCGCGGCGACCAGCTTCGACGCCGGACGCGGCTGCCCCTACCAGTGCTCGTTCTGCACCATCATCAACGTGCAGGGCCGCAAGTCGCGCCGCCGCTCGCCCGACGACGTCGAGACGATCGTGCGTACCAATTACGCGCAGGGCCTACGCAGCTTCTTCATCACCGACGACAACTTCGCCCGCAACAAGGACTGGGAGCCGATCCTCGATCGCCTGATCCATCTGCGCGAGGTGGAGAAGCTCAACATCGGCTTCATCAT
Source organism: Rhodoplanes sp. SY1 (assembly GCF_046000175.1). Classification (NCBI taxonomy): domain Bacteria; kingdom Pseudomonadati; phylum Pseudomonadota; class Alphaproteobacteria; order Hyphomicrobiales; family Nitrobacteraceae; genus Rhodoplanes; species Rhodoplanes sp. SY1. The sequence goes on along the minus strand of NZ_JBEOMB010000037.1, from coordinate 11,851 downwards.
CCAGGTCGACACGCTCTGCCATAAGCTGCCGGGCTTCATCGAGAAGGCGGCGCGGGCCGGCGTGCGGCGCGTGTTCATCGGGCTCGAGAACATCAACCCGCAGAACCTCGCCGACGCCAAGAAGCGGCAGAACAAGATCACCGAGTACCGTGAGATGCTGCTGGCGTGGAAGTCGGTGCGCGTGATCACGTATGCGGGCTACATCCTGGGCTTCCCGGCCGACACGGTCGAGTCGATCATGCACGACATCGACGTGATCAAGCGCGAGCTGCCGGTCGACCTCCTGGAGTTCTTCTACCTGACGCCGCTGCCGGGCTCCGAGGACCACCGCAGGCTCGTGAAGGCCGGCGTGCCGCTCGACCCCGACCTCAACCGCTACGACCTCAACCACATCTGCGCCCCGCACGCGAAGATGTCGCCGGCCGAGTGGAACGACGCCTATCGGATGGCGTGGCAGCGCTACTACACGATCGACCACATCACGACGATCCTCAAGCGCGTCGCGGCGAGCGGCGGCAACGCCTCCAACGCGCTGTTCCTGATCACGTGGTTCAAGGGCTCGATCGACTTCGAGCGCATCCACCCGCTCGAGTCCGGCTTCCTGCGCCTCAAGTCGCGCACCGACCGGCGGCCCGGTTTCGCGCGCGAATCCGCCCTGACCTTCTATCCGCGCTACTGGGTCCAGACCGCCGTCAAGCTGGTGCAGTGGGGCGCGCTCTACATGCGGCTGCGCCGCATCTATCTGCGGATCAAGCACGACCCAAACAAGTTCGCCTACACGGACACGGCGATGAGTGCCTGGGACGCCGACACGGAGGGCCACGAGCTGTTCGACAGCGACGCCGCGCGCGCCTTCGTCGACCAGCAGCGCCGCGTGCAGGAGGCGAAGACGGCCGGCGTCGCCGCGCTCGGCCTGCCCGCCGCGGCAGCGGCCGAGGGATGACCGGTCATTCCGGGGCGCGCCGAAGGCGCGAACCCGGAATCCAGCGGCGAGCTCGGCATTCCGGGCTGGATTCCGGGTTCGGCGCTTCGCGCCGCCCCGGAATGACCGAGCCATGCCAAGCCTTTGCATTCGCGGTCGACGACCACCGAGAGGCCCTGCTTCGCGACGTGGCTCGCAGCCGCCTGCGGCGCGCCCCGGGACGACCGGGATGGCATCCCCACCCGCTTGCCCCTCGTCGCGCGCGCGCCTAGAACGGCCTCCCGTTCGACACACTCCGTTCGACACATCTCCCGCTTCCGAAGGCGTTTCCGCGTGAAGTTCACCCATCTCGCCACCGACGGTATGGCGCGCCTCGGCACGCTCGAGACGCCGCACGGCATCGTGCGGACGCCGGCCTTCATGCCGGTCGGCACCCAGGCCGCCATGAAGGGCGTGCATTGGCACGAGGTGCGCGACGCCGGCGCCGACATCGTGCTCTCCAACACCTATCACCTGATGCTGCGCCCCGGCGCCGAGCGCATCGCCCGGCTCGGCGGCCTGCACGCCTTCATGGGCTGGTCGGGGCCGATCCTCACCGACTCGGGCGGCTTCCAGGTGATGTCGCTCTCCGAGCTGCGCAAGGTCGACGAGAGCGGCGTCACGTTCCGCTCCCACATCGACGGCGCGACCGTGGTGCTGTCGCCGGAGCGAGCGATCGAGATCCAGCGCCTGCTCGGCTCCGACATCGCCATGCAGCTCGACGAATGCGTGGCGCTGCCGGCCGAGCGGGCCGAGATCGAACGCGCGATGCGCCTCTCGTTGCGTTGGGCGGAGCGCTGCAAGCGCGCCTTCGAGCCGGATCTCCCGAGCGGCCGCGCCCTGTTCGCGATCGTCCAGGGCGGCGACGACGTGGCGCTCCGTCGCGAGAGCGCGCGCGCGCTGGTGGCGATGGATTTCCAGGGCTACGCCATCGGCGGCCTCGCGGTCGGCGAGCCGCAGGCGACCATGCTGGCGATGATCGAGGAGGTCGCGCCGCTGCTGCCGGACGATCGCCCTCGTTATCTGATGGGGGTCGGCACGCCCGACGACCTGTTGAAGAGCGTGGCGCGCGGCGTCGACATGTTCGACTGCGTGCTGCCCACCCGCAACGGCCGTCACGGCCTCGCCTACACGCGCCGCGGTCCGGTGAATCTGAAGAACGCCCGGCACGCCGAGGATCCGCGTCCGCTCGATCCGGAGAGCCCGTGCCGCATCGCCCGCGAGGTTCCGCGCGCCTATCTGCATCATCTGATCAGGGCGAACGAGACGCTCGGCGCCATGTATCTGAGCGTCGTCAACATCGCCTACTTCCAGACGTTGATGCAGGGCATTCGGGCCGCCATCGCCGAGAGTCGCTTCGCCGACCATGCGGCCGAGGTGACGGCGGCGTGGGCGCAGGGTGACGTGCCGCCCCTGTGAGGCTAGGCTGCGGCGATACGCCCCGTCCGGTGGCGGCCGACGTTCTCCAATTCGAAACGGTTCGCCGCTAGATCACCTTCTACCCCCCGCGTCCGAGCGCCCTGCCGGACGCGCTCCCCCCGACGGCGTCGCTCTGGCGTCGTCTCGACGAGGCCTCGCCCGCGCCGGGTGCGGCCGAATCACCGCAAGACCGGAGGACCAGCATGAAGAAAACCCTGGCCGCTCTCGCCGCCCTCGCGATGACGACGATGATCGCCGGCTCGGCCGTCGCCCAGAACTATCCGGACCGGCCGGTGCGCGTGACGGTGCCGTTCGGTGCCGGCGGCGTCGCCGACCTCACGGTGCGCATCGTCACCGAGAAGCTCGGCCAGAAGCTCGGCCAGCGTTTCATCATCGAGAACATGCCGGGCGCCGGCGGCATCGCCTCGGCGCGCGCCGCGCTCTCCGCGGCGCCCGACGGCTACACGCTGACGCTGCTGTCGAACGGCAACGCCGTCTCGGTGCCGCTGTTCAAGAGCCTGCCTTACGACCCGGTGAAGGACTTCATGCCGATCTCGATCCTCGGCACGTTCGACTTCATCCTCGGCGTCAATGCCGCGTCGCCCTACAAGACGCTCGCCGACGTGCTCGCCTACGGCAAGCAGAATCCCGGCAAGCTGAACGTCGGGACCATCAATGTCGGCAGCACCCAGAACCTCTCGGCCGAGCTGTTCAAGTCGCAGACCGGGCTGAACTTCTACGTCGTTCCGTATCGTGGCACGCCGGAGGTGATCATCGCGCTCTTGCGCGACGACGTGAACCTGATGATCGACACCTATGCGGCGATGAAGTCGAACCTGCAGGACAACAAGATCCGAGCCCTCGCCACCACCGGTCCCGAGCGCTCCGAGATCCTGCCCGACGTGCCGACCGTCATGCAGTCCGGCGTCAAGGACTACGATGTGACGTCGTGGAACGCGCTGTTCGCGCCGGCCGGCACGCCGCCTGCCGTGATCGACACGCTCAACAAGGCGCTGCGCGAGGTGCTGGCCGACGCCGACGTGAAGAAGCGACTGCTCGAGCTCGGCATCTCGGCCCGTCCGACCTCGCCCGAGGAGCTGTCGAAGCGTCTCAAGGACGACATCGCCAAGTGGGGCGCCGTCATCGAGAAGGCCGGCATCCCCAAGCAGTGAGGACGCCCGGCCGGATCGTCGTCCGCGCCGATGGTCGCGGGCGACGACCGCGGACGGAATAGACCGGGGGCGGGCCGTCGCGGCCCGCGCCCGTCGTCACGGTCAAGCGAGCGGCGCGCCGATCTTCACGGTCAGGGTGCCGACGCCCTCGACGGCGCACTCCAGCGTGTCGCCCGCGACCGTGGCGGCGACGCCGGCCGGCGTTCCGGTCATGATGATGTCGCCCGGCGCCAGCGCGACCATCTCGGACAGCTTCGAGATCACCTCGGGCACGTTCCAGATCATCTGCTCGAGGTCGCCGTCCTGGCGCAGCGTGCCGTTGCAGGCGAGCGTGATGCGGCCCTTCGACGGATGGCCGATCTCCGAGACGGGCTTGAGCGCGCCGCACGGCGCCGAGGCGTCGAACGCCTTGCCGATCTCCCACGGCCGCTGGATCTTTCGCGAGGCGATCTGCAGGTCGCGGCGGGTGAGGTCGATGCCGACCGCATAGCCGTAGACGAGCGAGAGCGCGTCCTCGGTCCTGATGTTGCGGCCGCCGCCCTTGAGCGCGACGACCAGCTCGACCTCGTGGTGCATGTCCTTGGTCAGCGGCGGGTAGGGGACGGTGGCGCCGTCCGGCACCACGGCGTCGGCCGGCTTGGCGAAGAAGAACGGCGGCTCGCGCTCGTCCTGCCCCATCTCGCGGATGTGCTCGACATAGTTGCGGCCGACGCACCAGATGCGGCGGACCGGGAAGAGCTGGTCCGATCCGGCGACCGCGAGGGTGGCCTGCGGGGCAGGATCGATCACGTAGCGCGCGCTCATGAAGACGTCTCGGTGAGGGTGGCGGGGGCATCCGGCCTGGCGGTCGGAGGGCCGGTCGTTTCGGCGACCCGCCCCATATCACACGCGCCGGGGCCGTCAACGCGGGCAGCCGCGGGCACTGCCTAATCGGCGGGCTGTTGCAGCCGCCAGGCGAGAAACTCGCGATAGAGCGCGTCGCGGGCCGCAGCGTCGAGCGGCCTCGCGGAGCGACCGCCCGGTTCTGCGGCCGGAGTTCCGCTCGCGGCCGTGTCGGTCGCCGCCTGGACCGGCGCGCCGGCGAGCGGCGTGGTCGGCAGCGGGGTCGCCGGCACCGGCGTCGCCGGACCTGGTGCCGAGGCGATACCGCCCGTCGCCTCGGGGCTCGGGGGCGGCGCCGCGCGGCTCTCGCCAGGCGCCTTCAGGTACCAGCACTTGCGGCCGGTCGAGTGGTCGAGCCGGTAGAACCAGCGCCGGCCCTCGGTCGCGGTGCCGTCCGGGGCGGTGAGGCAGTCCGGGGCTGCGGCGGCCGGCCGGGGCGCGAGAAGGACGGTCGAGACGACCAGGACCGACAGGCCGGCGACGACGCCGGGCAGGAAGAATCGGAACGCACCAGCACGAGACATGACGAACTCCGGGCGCGCGCCGGGCCGGGCGGCCCGTCGCGCATCGCCGTCGATCTCGCACGGGCGAGGTTCGGATATAGGGCGCAATTGCGTATTCTTGCCGACATTCGCCGGTTCGGTTCGCCGCATCCCGGGCAGGGTTGTAGGCGCGCCGAACACCCGCCGGCCGGCACCGGGCAACCGAGGCCGGCGGCCTCACGCCTCGCTGTCGGCCGTGTCCGGCAGCAGCAGGTCGAGGCGGCGCAGAAGCTTGCGCAGGCCCGGCTCCTGCACGGCCCGAGCGGCCTCGGGCAGCGTGAACCAGCGCAGCGTCCGCTGGCCCTTCTCGGGCCACCGCTTGCGCTGACCCGTGACGGCGAGCGGGAACACCTCGACCTTGCAGCGGGTCGCCTCGCCGCTCTTCAGCCGCTTGTCGTAGCGATAGGTGCCGATCGCCTCGCGGCCGGTTCGGCCGACGATGCCGGCCTCCTCGCGCGCCTCGCGGGCGGCCGAGTCGTGCGGCTTCTTTCCGCGGATCGGCCAGCCCTTGGGGATCACCCAGCGCCGCGTCTCGCGCGAGGTCAGCAGCAGCACCTCGGTCTCGCCTCCCGCGGTCCGTCGATACGGCACGGCAGCGTATTGCAGCGGACGTTTCGGAGTCTCGGTGAGATGTCGACGGGCCAACAGGGGTCCTCAGATGAAAAGGCCACAAGCAATATAGGACGCCGCCCCGATCGCGGCGGCCGCCGGCATCGTCACGATCCAGGCAATCACGATACTCCCGGCAATGTTCCAACGCACGGCCGAAACGCGCCGCGCCGCGCCGACGCCGACGATCGCGCCCGTGATCGTGTGGGTCGTCGACACCGGGATGCCGAGGCCGGTCGCCATGAACAGCGTGATGGCGCCGCCCGTCTCGGCGCAGAAGCCCTGCAGTGGGGTCAGCCGCGTGATCTTCGAGCCCATGGTGCGCACGATGCGCCAGCCTCCGAACAGCGTGCCGAGCCCCATCGCGGCCTGGCAGGTGATCACGACCCAGAACGGCACGTGGAAGCCGCCCTCCAGGTGGCCCTGCGAGTAGAGCAGCACGGCGATGATGCCCATGGTCTTCTGGGCGTCGTTGCCGCCGTGGCCGAGCGAGTAGAGCGACGCCGAGACGAACTGCAGCGATCGGAACGCATTGTCGACCGCGAACGGGGTGGCGCGGACCAGCAGCCACGACACCGTCAGCACCAGCATCAAGGCGAGCGAGAAGCCGACCAGCGGCGACAGGAAGATCGCGGCGGCGGTCTTGCCGAGCCCGCCCCAGACGATGGCGCCGACGCCGGCCTTGGTGACGCCGGCGCCGACCAGCCCGCCGATCAGCGCGTGCGACGAGCTCGACGGGATGCCGAAGATCCAGGTGATCACGTTCCACACGATTGCGCCCATCAGGGCGCCGAACACCACGCGGGGATCGACGATCGCGGCGTCGATGATGCCGGTGCCGATCGTCTGGGCGACGTGCAGGCCGAAGAACAGGAAGGCGATGAAGTTGAAGAACGCCGCCCAGGCGACCGCGTATTGCGGGCGCAGCACCCGGGTCGAGACGATAGTGGCGATCGAGTTGGCCGCGTCGTGCAGGCCGTTGAGGAAGTCGAACAGGAGCGCCACGCCGATCAGGCCGATCAGCAGCGGCAGGGCGAGCGTCGCATCCATGCCCGCGGCCTCACACCTGCTCGACGACGATGTCGCTGATCTTGTTGGCGACGTCCTCGAACCGATCGACCACCTTCTCGAGGTGCTCGTAGATCTCGGCGCCGACGATGAACTCCATCGCGTCGCCGTTGCGGTGGGTGAGGAACAGCTCCTTGCGGCCCTTGTCGTGGAGCTGGTCGGCGCGCTCCTCGATGCGGGTGATCTCCTCGGTGAGCCCGTTGATGGCACCGACGTTCTTGCCGATCGCGCGCAACAGCGGCACCACCTCGCGGACCAGCTCGGCGGAGCGCAGGATGATGTCTCCCATCTCGCCCATGGCGGGCTCGAAGCGGGTCACCTCGAACAGGGTGATGACCTTGGCGGTCTTGTGCATCTGGTCGATGGAGTCGTCCATCGACGAGATCAGGCCCTGGATGTCGCCGCGGTCGAACGGGGTGATGAAGCTGCGCCGCACCGCCAGGAGGACCGAGCGGGTGATCTCGTCGGCCGCCGCCTCGCGCTCGACGACGAGCCGGCAGTAGTGGGAGATCTCCGGGCCGCCGCGCAGCACGCCGCGCAGTGCCTCGGCGCCCGCCACCACGGTCTCGGCGTGGCGGGCGAACAGGTCGAAGAAGCGCTCTTCCTTGGGCATGAGCGCCTGGAACCAGCCGAGCATACCGTCCATCCAGCAAGCGAGGGCCGTGGCGACCGGATCGTCGGGTCGGCCCTGCGGGGGGAGTGGTTCGTCCGGGGGGCGCCGCCGGGAGGCGGACCGCGGACGCGCGCCGCAGCTATGGACCGGAAATCGGCGCGAGTCAGGTCGGATATGACACGGATATGACAATTATGACGGGCCGGCCGGCTCCGGACGGCGAGTGCCGGACCGGCGGGGCTGGACGGGGGGCGGGTGGCGGAGATCCTCCGCGGGCCGGAGGCCCCCGGGTCAGGAGGCCCCCGGGGCAGGAGGGCGCGCGCGGCGAGGCGCCGGTGCCCCCCGGCCCGGCGCCCCGGACCCGGCACCTTCAGAGGTCGAGCTTGTCGCGGATCGCCTCCAGGCCGGCCTTGGCGCAGGCGTCGTCCGCCTCGCCGCCCGGCGCGCCCGAGACGCCGATCCCGCCGAGCAGTGCGCCGCCGCCCTCCACCATGAGCCCTCCGCCGAGCACGACGGCGCCGGGCAGGGCGCGCACACCAGCCTGCGGCATGCCGGGCTGGGTCATGCCGACCAGCTCGGTCGTGTCGGTGCGAAAGCTCACCGCCGTCCACGCCTTGCCGGTGGCGGTCGTCGGCGTGTGCGGTCCGGCGAAGCGGTCGCGCAGCATCACCTGGAGGGCGCCGGAGCGGTCGACCACGGCGACGGCGACCTGGAAGCCGCGCTGCCGGCAGGCGTCGAGCGCCGCTCGGGCGAGCTCCAGCGCAGTCTCCGGGCTCAGCGACTTGGTGGTCACGACGGCAGGCTCGGCGGCCCGCGCCGGGCCGGCGGCGAGCGGCAGGGCGATCAGCGCGGCGCCGAGCAGGGCGGTCGAGCGCAGGGTGGCGGCGAGTGGGCGGTCGGCGGACGCATCGGCGTGCAGCGAACGGATCATGAGGTCTCTCCCGGGGCGTTGGAACGTTTCCGGAGACCATGGTAGTCGCCGCCGCCGACTCGCGCCAAGCGTGAGGCGGTCGTCATGAGTGCCACCGAGCCCGTCACGAGCCGCAGCCTGCTCTCTCCCCCCTTGTGGGGGAGAGGTGGAGAGGGGGGTGAGCCGCAAACGCCGAGTCTGCGGCTCACCCCCCTCCCTGTCCCTCCCCTACAAGGGGGGAGGGGACGCAGGAGCCGAGAGACCCCGAGGCGACTCTGAAGACGCCTGTCGGACCGCCCCGGAACGACCGGGCAGATCAAACCCCCGTCGCGCCGAGCTTCCTCTGCCAGTCGAGGGCGTGGCGGACGATCGTCTTCAGGTCGTCGTGGCGCGGCTGCCAGTCCAGAATCTCCCGCGCCCGATCGGAGGCGGCGACGATCACGGCCGGGTCGCCCGGCCGGCGCGGGGCGCGGTCGACCCGGAAATCGACGCCGGCCACCTTCTTCACGGTCTCGATCACGTCGAGCACCGAGAAGCCGCGGCCGTAGCCGCAGTTGAGCGTCTCGGACGGCCCGCCGGCGCGCAGATGGCGCAGCGCGTCGGCATGCGCGGCGACCAGATCGGAGACGTGGATGTAGTCGCGCACGCAGGTGCCGTCCGGGGTCGGGTAGTCGGTGCCGAACACGTCGATCTTTTCGCGCAACCCCAGAGCAGTTTCGACGGCCACCTTGATCAGATGCGTGGCGTTCTTCGTCGACTGGCCGGTGCGCATCTGCGGGTCGGCGCCGGCGACGTTGAAGTAGCGCAGGATCACGTGGCCGAGGCCGTGCGCCAGCGTCGCGTCGCGCAGCATGATCTCGCTCATCAGCTTGGACGAGCCGTAGGGCGACATCGGCGCGAGCGTCGCATCCTCGGCGACCGGCACCTGGGCCGGGTTGCCGTAGACGGCCGCGGTCGACGAGAAGATGAAATGCCTCACGCCGCCGTCGACCGCGCACTGGATCATGCTGCGCGTGTTGGCCGTGTTGTTGCGGTAGTATTTCAGCGGCTCGGCGACCGACTCGGGGACCACGATCGAGGCGGCGAAGTGGATGATCGATTCGACCCCGTGCTCGGCGATCAGCCGCGACACCAGCGCGGCGTCGCCGGTGTCGCCCGTCACCACCGTCGCGGCCTCCGGCACGGCGGCGCGGAAGCCGGTGGAGAAATTGTCGAGCACCACGACCCGCTCGCCGGCATCGACCAGGGCGTGGACCATGTGGCTGCCGATATAGCCGGCGCCGCCGGTCACCAGAACGCTCATGCGCAGTCCTCTCGTTGCCGCGATCGCCTATCCATATCGACGCCGCGCCGCCGCGACCAGAGGAGGGGGCCCCCGCTCGGTCGCATGACAAGCGCGCCGACCCCGGTTAAGAGAACCGCGCCCCGCCGGACCCGTCGGCGGAGAGGCCCGCCGGACCCGATGGTTTCATGGCCGAGGTTTCATGGCCGACGTCCTGTTCATCAAGACCTCGTCGCTCGGCGACGTGGTGCATCACATGCCGGCCGTCACCGACGCGCGCCGGGCGCGGCCGTCGACGCGCCTGGTCTGGCTGGTCGAGGAGGCGTTCGCGCCGCTCGCCGGCCTGCATCCGGGCGTCGACGCGGTGGTGCCGGTCGCCTGGCGGCGCTGGCGGCGCGTTCTGCACCGGGGCGCGACCTGGACCGAGATCGGCCGCTTCGTGCGCGACCTGCGCGGCCGCCGCTTCGACACCGTGATCGACACGCAGGGGCTGTTGCGCACCGCCGTCCTCACCCGCCTCGCCCGCGGCGAGCGCCACGGCTACGACTTTTCCAGTGCCCGCGAGGGTCTGGCGACGGTGAGCTACGACGTCCGTCATTCGGTCGCGCGCAACCTCCACGCCGTCGCCCGCAACCGCCTGCTGACCGCCGCCGCGCTCGGCTACACGCCGCAGGGTGAGGCCGACTACGGCGTCGACCGCACGGCGCTCGCCGACCCGGCGCCGCGCCCCTACGCGGTGCTGCTGCACGCGACGGCGCGGCCCGAGAAGGAATGGCCGGAGGCCGACTGGATCGCGCTCGGCGCCACGCTGGCGGCGCGCGGTCTCGACCTGGTCCTGCCCTGGGGCACGCCGATCGAAAAAGTAAGGGCCGAGCGGCTCGCCGCGGCGATGCCGAACGCGCGGGTGCCGGAGCGCCGGCCGCTCGACCGGGTGGCGCGGCTGATCGCCGGGGCGACGCTGGTGGTCGGCGTCGACACCGGCCTCCTGCATCTCGCCGCCGCGCTCGGCGTGCCGCTTGTGTCGATCTTCGTCGGCAGCCGCCCGTCGCTCACCGGCCCGACCGGCGTCGGCCCGATCGTCACGCTCGGCGATCACGGCGCCGCCTGCAGCCTCGCCGAGGTCGAGGCGGCGGTGGGACGGGTGATTCCGGTCGGAGTGGGGTGAGCGGGCAGCGCAGGTCGACGAGAGCAGGCGTCGCCCTGGCTCGGAACAATCGAGCGATTCTTCAGATCCCGTCGGGCGGCTGGACCGAGCCACGCTTCATCATCAGGTAGGCGAACTCGCGAACATACGGCTCGGTGAGCGTGCCGATGACCGGCGTGGCAAAGCCCGACCAGCAGCCGAAGAACGTCGCGGTCCAGGGCAGCACGGCGGTGTGATCGAGGTCGAATCGCGTCGGCCGTGCCAAGCCGAGCAGCGCGACGTCTGCAGCGTCTTGAATGATGAGATCGAGATGTTGCCGGCGCGGGAGCTTCAGCTGCTTCGTCCCGTAGGCGATGCGGCAGGCATAGCGGCCCGAGGTCTTGCCGCGCAGGACTGCGAGGACCAGGCCCGGTCTCAATTTGAGGCCCGGCTCGGCCTCCTGCAGCCGTTCAGGGAAATAGGAGGCGACCAGATCGAATCTGGCTGGCGGGGCGTGAATCCAGTCCGGGTCAGCGCTTGTCGCCGACATCGCCGTCGACGATCGCCCACTCTTCGCCTTCGAGCTCGCGATCGGCCTTCCGCTGCATATGGGCGACGGCTTGGGCCGTCACGTCGGCATCGTAGGCGAGTGCTTCGGGCGGCGGCGCGGGCGTCTTCGGTACGGTGCCGTCACGCTTCTTGCGCAGTGCGGGCATCACGTTCTCCTTCGGCATCTCGGCGGCCAGGCCCGAGGCGCGATGCGATTGCCCGACGCGCCGTCGTCGAGACGGACAACGTCCGCAGCAAGGTAGGGCCACGACGAGAAGGGTACCAGTCGTCGCGCCGTCGGCGAACGACAATTTGGTCACGCTGATTGAGGCAAGCTCGAAGTTTCGAGTGAACGCGGCGGGCCAGATGGTGGGCGCTGCAGGGATTGAACCTGCGACCCCATCCGTGTGAAGGATGTGCTCTCCCGCTGAGCTAAGCGCCCGCCTGGTCGGCCGAAGGCCGTCCTGTTCGACCCGTCGATAAATTCACCGGGTGAACCCGTTCGGACCGAGGTCCGAGAAGTTCGGGTGCGGCCCGAACCGTCCGGGCGAAGTAGCCGTCGGGACCGGGCCTGTCAAGCGCCGACGCGGTCGCCCTGTCATCCTCGCCGGATGGGCCCGTCGAACGTGCCCGGCGGCGCCGCCGAGGCGGTCCGCTGAGCGTGCCCTTCACTGCGGCGGCAGCGGTGTCGCCGGGGCGATGGTGGCGGGCGCGGGCGCCG